>JAIBCZ010000069.1 GCA_024679645.1 Amphritea sp. | reverse complement strand
GAGAAGGCGGCACTGATTGCTCACTGTAAGCGCAGTAAAATTCCGGTGATTACTGTAGGTGGGGCAGGTGGGCAGTCGGACCCAACGCAGATCTCTATTGTTGATCTGAGTAAAACGAATCATGATCCCCTGGCGGCAAAAACCCGCTCTTTGCTACGTCGTTTCTATAATTTCAGTAAAAGTGGCCGTCGTTTTGCGGTGGACTGTGTCTATTCTACTGAGCAGTTGGTATATCCCCAGCCGGACGGCAGTGTTTGTCAGTTAAAATCGACAGAGGATGGCAATACCCGTCTTGATTGCAGTGGCGGTTTTGGTGCTTCAACCTGTGTCACCGCTACGTTTGGGTTTGTTGCCGTATCTCGTGTATTGCAAAAGATGCTGGAGCGAGCCGCCCGCGAGAAGCAGGCTGCTAAGAAGGGCTGATTACCTATTCTGGGAGGATATCCCGTCTGAGATGTTGATCTTTACGAGTAGCTGTTTATTCTGTGTTGTAATCTCAGCGCAAATGGATAGTTTGCAAACTTTATGTCTTCAATATTCTCAAATGGATTCTATAAGGCCGTTTTTGAGGCCTGCAGTGATGCGATCTACGTGATAGAGCCGCAAAGCTCAAATATTATCGATGCGAATACCAGAGCGTGGCTCGATCTGGGGATGACCCGTGAGCAGCTGTTACAGCATAGTGTTGTTTCCCTGCAGAATGACGTTGAAAATGAAGAGCACTGGGAAATGATCGCAGCAGAAATTATAAAAGCTGATCCTTTCACTTTTATCGGGCGTCACTGTCATCAGGATGGCACGTTCTTCCCGGTTGAAGTCTATACCAGTGTGGTTGAATTTGAAGGTCGGCAGCTGTTTATTTCTATAGCACGTAATCTTGATCTGACCACCTCTCAGAGAGAGGAATTTCGTACAAAAGATGCCCGTTTGACCTATGCGCTGAATGAAGCCGCAGATGGCTTGTGGGACTGGAATGTGAAGACTGGCGAAGTTTTCTTCTCGCCACAGCTGAAACGGATGCTGGGATATCTGCCCCATGAGATGGCTCCAACGTTAGAGACCTGGGCAGATTCAATTCATGAATCAGATAAGGCGCGGGTTTTGGAGAGTCTGGATGCTCACTTGAGAGATAGTGCGGACAGTTATAAAGCGGAATACCAGATTCGGAGCCGCTCGGGAGATTACATCTGGGTGCGGGACCGCGGTCGGGTGTGTCAGCGAAATGAGGCGGGTGAGGCGGTACGTGTTGTTGGCATGTGTCACGATATTACCCACAGTAAAGGTCTGGAAGCTCAGTTACGGCAACAGGCCAGTCACGATGATCTAACCGGTTTGCTGAATCGCCGGGCAGGCTATATCCATTTTAAGCAACAGCTCAGCTATGCGCAGCGTTATCAGCAGCAATTGACGGTTTGTCTGATCGATCTGGATCATTTCAAGTCGGTGAACGATAGTTATGGCCATCTCGTCGGTGATACTGTGTTAGCGCACTTCGTTGATCTGATGTGCCGTACTTTGCGAAAGTCTGATTCGCTGATGCGTTGGGGTGGTGAAGAGTTCTTCCTGTTACTGCCGAATACCGACGCAGAAAGTGCAATCAAGCTGATCGGCCAGCTAAAGGATAAAATAAAGGAAAATCCGGTTGCTTTGGAGGACCGGGAGCTTAATTACACCTTCAGTGCCGGGCTTGCAGGGTTTCCGGACCATTCACAGACTTTTGATGGTTTAATTAAGTGTGCTGATGATGCGTTGTACCGCGCCAAGGAGTCCGGCCGAAACCTGATCTTAATCAGCGATGATAACTGCAGTACCGAGCAAGCAGAGCTGTTCTAGCTTTAGCTGTCGGTACTGACCAATTCTCTGGCGGTCTCTTTGACCGCATCGATGATCGCTTTTAAACCGTTCCCCCGTGAAGGGCTAAGATGTCGGGTCAGTTGTAGCTGAGTAAAATAGTGATCGATATCATAGGTCAGTATTTTTGCTGGTTGCTGGCCATTGAGGGCAGCCAGTACTAAAGCGATCAGGCCGCGAATGATTCGCGCGTCGGAGTCCGCAGCAAACCAAAGTGCGCCTTGCTGATCCTGGGTAACCTGAAGCCAGGCATCGCTTTCGCAGCCGCTAATACGACTTTTTTCTGTCTTCATCGCCGCGGTAAACGTCGGCAGTTTCTTGCCTAATAGCATAATTTCCCGATAGCGATCATTCCAGCTGCCCATGGCGGTCAGGCGTTTAAGAATTTCCTGATCGTCAATATCCCGGCCAAAGGGCGAATTATCAAACACCGCCTGATCAGAAACGGTTTCTGCCCGGCTGAATGTCCCTCCGGCAGCGATCTGTTGCAGTGCTTTGGCAAAGCGTTCAACATCGTCAAAGGTGTTATAGAAACAAAAAGATGCCCGCACTGTGCCGGGGAGCTCGAGTCGCTCCATCAGCGGCATAGCGCAATGATGACCGGTGCGAACCGCTATGCCTTGCTGATCCAGCATCAGCCCTACATCTTGCTGATGGTGGCTGTTTAAGTGAAAAGAGAGAATAGATGCGCAGGCGGTTGGGCTGCCAATCCGGGTAAAACCTGGAACGGCGCTGCAAAGCTCAATTGCTCTGCTCATTAACGCCCGCTCATGCCGAGCCAGGGCTTTGCGGTCCAGGCTGTTAAGAAAGCGGATCGCTTCGGCTAAGCCCAGAGCGCCGCTAATATTGGGGGTGCCTGCTTCAAACTTAAAAGGCAGGTCGTTGTAAGTCGTGCCGCTGAAAGAGACTCGCTTTATCATCTCCCCGCCACTTTGCCAGGGGGGCATGGCCTCCAGTAAGGCTTTACGTCCGTAGAGAACTCCTATGCCTGTCGGAGCAAAAAGTTTGTGGCCGGAGAACAGGTAGAAATCACAGCCCAGCCGCTGAACGTCAATGTCCAGATGGGGAGCTGCCTGAGCACCATCAATCACGACGATTGCTCCAGCTTCATGGGCCTGCCTGACTAATCCGGCACCCGGGTTGATCGTGCCCAATGCATTGGAGATATGTGTCAGGCTGACAATCCGTGTTTTACTGCTGAGAAGGGCGCTGAATTCAGGCAGATTCAGGTCACCGTTTTCGGTGATCGGGACGATGCGGATCTTAGCGCCGGTCTGCTCGGCAACAATCTGCCATGGCACAATATTGGCGTGGTGTTCTAGTTCGGTTAACAGTATTTCATCGTCGGTTTTCAGAAGCGGCCGGGCGTAACTCTGCGCGATCAGATTGATCCCTTCGGTGGTCCCCCGCGTCCAGATGATTTCCTCGTCGGCTGCAGCGTTGATGAAACGACGAACGCTCGATCGGGCAGCCTCAAAGGCGCTGGTTGCCTGATCGCTCAGCTGGTGTGCCCCACGATGGACATTAGCATTCTGCATACGGTAAAAGGTTTCAACTGCGCGGATGACCGCTTCCGGCTTCTGGCTGGTCGCCGCATTATCCAGGTATACCAGAGGTTGACCGTTTACCGTTTGGTGCAGTGCAGGAAACTGCTTTCTGATGGCGCCAAGTTGATCCACAGTCTATGCCTGACCCTGTTCAAGTTTATTAAGCTTGCTTTTCCAGCGAGCGTACATCATGGCGCCGGTGAAAAGTGATGTTACCAGCAGGGTTTCGATGAGTGCCAGATAAGCGCTGCTGTGAGACGACATCGCAATAGTAACCGAATGCATAAAGTAGACCGTGATGAAAAAGCAGAGCCAGATATGACCGCGCAGATTCTTATTTAAAATTACTGGGAAAAACATCATCAGCGGCACCGCCTGAAAAGCCCAGATGATATAAGGGTTAGCCGTTGCGGGTGGTGCGATCACTAAGTGCCAGGCCGTTAGCAGAAATAACAGACCGAAATAGCTAAACAGGGTGGCCGCCCGGCTAATAGCGACTTTTTTTGCGAGTGTTGCCTGCATTATTTAATCCTGAGGTTTTAAACTTTTAATTGGCGTGCCAGACGGCCAAGGCGTTTACCCTGTGCCAGGCAAAGACTTGACTCTGTTTCATCCAGCGGCAGGTTGCTATCCTGGCCTGCCACATGGGTTGCTCCATAGGGAGTACCGCCGCTGCGTGTGCTGATCAGCCCGGCTTCACTGTAGGGCAGGCCGCAAAGCACCATGCCATGGTGGAGTAAAGGCAGCATCATACTCAGTAGCGTTGTTTCCTGTCCTCCATGGAGGCTGGAACTAGAGCTGAATACGGCGGCAGGTTTATCGATCAATGCGCCACTGAGCCAGAGACTGCTGGTGGAATCGATAAAATATTTCAATGGTGCCGCCATATTACCGAAACGGGTCGGGCTTCCCAGCGCCAGGCCTGAACAGTTAGCCAGGTCTTGCTCGGTACAGTACAGGTCACCGTTCGCAGGGATGCTTTCTTCACTGGCTTCGCAGTTGGCAGAGATGGCTGGCACCGTTCGCAGGCGGGCTTCTATGCCGCTTTGCTCGATGCCACGCGCTATCTGGCTTGCCATCTCATGGGTTGCGCCATGGCGGCTGTAGTAAAGCACCAGAACATAGTTGCTGGACACTTACAGAATCTCCAGTACAGATTCCGGTGGACGACCAATACGGGCCTTACCATTGGTGATAACAATAGGGCGTTCAATCAGGCGTGGATAGGTAACCATCAGATCGATAATTTGTTTATCGGTCAGGCTCTTATCTGCCAGATTGTTTTCTTTGTATTCCGCTTCGCCCTTGCGTAGTAGCGCGCGCGGAGCAATGTCCAGTTGCGCGACGATCTCCGTGAGTTCAGCAGCGCTTGGTGGGTTTTCCAGATAGAGGCGAACGTCCGGCGTAATGTTCTGCTCTTCTAACAGAGCCAGTGTGGTGCGGGATTTGGAACAGCGTGGGTTATGATAGATTTCAACAGACATAGAAAATACCCTGTTAGTCGCGACAGATTATGATGTAAGTGCGATATTGTATACAGCTTAGCTACCCGCCAAAAGACTGGCAGGGTAATATATCCATTTAATTCGAAGATACAGGACTATTGTGATGGGCAATCAACTGTTAACCCTTAAAGGTATATGGGCTTTTGTTCTCTATCTGGGTCGCCAGTTTGTTCATAATCAGGGAATTCTGAATGCCTCAGCGCTGACTTATACAACGTTGTTTGCTGTGGTTCCGTTGATGACGGTTTCGTATGCGATGCTGGCCGCTATCCCTTCGTTTCAGGGGGCGGGTGAGCAGCTGCAAGGACTTATCTTTGATAACTTTGTGCCCGCGACTGGCGCGGTCGTGCAGGAATATCTGAAAAACTTTGCCGCGCAGGCCAGTAAACTGACGGTGGTAGGTTTGGTCTTTCTGTTTATTACATCGATTATGATGATGAAGAATATTGAGGGGGCGTTTAACCGTATCTGGCGGGTCAGTGAACCACGCAAAGGGATGTCCAGCTTTCTTCTTTATTGGGCGGTCTTGAGCCTTGGTCCGCTATTAATCGGCGTTGGGTTGCTGGTGAGTTCCTATATAGCCTCTCTATCCCTGTTTACCAGTGCGACAGAGTTGGTGGGCAGGGCGCGACTATTGTCGGCTTTGCCGCTGGTGATGTCGGCTTCAGCTTTTACGTTACTTTATGCTGCGGTACCTAATTGTAAGGTGCCACTGCGCAATGCTGTTATTGGTGGATTGGTTGTTGCCATTCTATTTGAAACGGCTAAACGGGCTTTTGCGCTATTTGTAACGCAGTTTCCATCCTATGAGCTCATTTATGGCGCATTCGCAGCAGTGCCCCTGTTTCTTGTGTGGATCTTTATCTCCTGGACGATTATTTTGCTGGGGGCGGAGTTGAGTCGGGCATTGACGGTATATCGGGATCATCGCCGGGGCAAGTTACTATCCCATCTACATACCCTGGTGGCGGTGTTGCAGCGACTGTGGCAGGCGCAGCAACAGGGTGAGGTTTTGTCGGACCGGCAGCTACTACAGCAGGTGGAAGGGTTAGAGCAGAACGAATGGGACAGTTACAGCCAGCTTCTGCTAAACGCTTCAGTGATGAGTAGAACTGATCGTGGAGGCTATATTCTGGCCCGTGATATGGGTAACTTTACCCTGGAACAGCTGAATCAATTATTGCCCTGGCCGATGCCAGAGCCTTCGCCGGTTGAGTCGATGGCGGGCTGGCAACGACAGTTAGATCAGCGATTAGAGAGTCTGAGCCAGGTGCGCCAACAGCAACTTGATCTGACCCTCGAAGCGCTGTTTGTTTCGAAGATAGTCCAGGGGGCAGAAAAGCCGGTCCCGAGAGATCAGCGTGATAGTGTGAATAAGCGAGAGGAGTCTTAATGATGCAGTGTTTGCATGCTTTTGTCAGTGGCCGTGTGCAGGGCGTCTGGTTTCGTCAGTCAACGGTAGAAACGGCCGTGGCGCATGGCTTGAATGGCTGGGTGCGTAACCTTGATGATGGGCGGGTTGAACTGATGGCGAAAGGTAATGAGCATGGTCTGTTGCAGCTTGAAGCCTGGCTCAGTATCGGGCCTAAACTGGCGACGGTCGCAGAGGTGAAAAGCGAGCGGCTTGAAAACACTGAAGAGTTTGATGGTTTTGTGATTATCTAATCTTTAGTTCTGATAGCGCCGCTGATTGCGGTAGACCTTTTCCGGGTACCAGACTTTTCCGTAACTGCCGTTGTAGCGGGCTAATGCTTCGGTCAGGTTTCCTTTAGAACGTTTGATATAGTGTTTAAGAATGGTTGAACCGTAGCGAATATTAGTTTGAATGTTGGTGAGGTTGTCATCGTCACGACCGATCTCTTTTTTCCAGAACGGCATAATCTGCATCAACCCCTGTGCACCCACTACCGAGACAGCAAAGCGGTTAAACAGGCTCTCAGTATGGATCAGCCCAAGTATCAGCGATACGGGCAGCTCAACCCGCTCAGCTTCTGCATGAACGGTGCGGAGAATTTCAATCCGCTCAAGATCATTGGTTACATAGCGGTGTGTCCGCCCCGACATATCCGTTAGCCAGACCTCTGCGGCGAACCTGTCTTCAAAACTACTGCTTTGTGCAAACGCCTGTTTCAGGGCTTCCCGCAGCTCCGGATCAACTTCCTGAGCGGCAGCGAACAGCGGTAGTGAAAACAGCAGGATCAGCAACGAGAGAGTTAAGCGCATTTTAATGTCCTAGATAACAGTTTCAAAGCCTTCAAACCGGGGAGGGCCCATATAGATCTCTTTGTTTGAGCTTTTACCCGCATTGGCATGGGCTTTACGGAAGGCATCTGAATTCAGCCAGGCGTCAAAGGCGGCTTTGTCCTGCCAAACGGCATGGGATGACATCAGCGTGAATTCGTCATTGGTTTCGCCTTGTAACAGGTTAAAGGAGATAAAGCCGGGAACTTGTGCCAGATGACTGTCCCGGTTTTGCCAGATCTCAATGAAAGTTTGTTCATGGCCCGGTTTAATTTGAAAGCGGTTCATCGCGATGTACATAGTTATATGGCTCCTTTCCGACCTGAAAGCTTAACCCAGATCGACTAACGCTTATGGTTTAAAGTTCGCTCAGATGAGGCTATTTCCCGCGCAGTAGCTTAACCATCGTTATGATGCTTGGCTCTGAGGGTTTTTGCCAGCCCTGATTTTTCAGTTTTTCCAGAATTGGCTGTGCTTTAGGTTCGTCAATCATCGTTTGTAAAGTGTTTCGCAGTTCCGCCGTGTGAGGTTTAAGCGGCGGAGCATACATCAGCAGAGGAAAGGCTTTCTGCAGATTACTACGGGCTATGAGGTTTACGGATGTAAGGCTGAGTTCTGAAAGCTGAGAGATGAAATTTTTGCTTAATAAAGCGTAAGGAAGTTCACCCTGTTGTACTGCTTTGAGTAATTGAAGCCAGCTATTTTTATATTCCATCGCAGCAGGGTGTATCTGTTTCTGTGTTAGCGTGGTTAGCCCTAATCGGTTGGCGAAACTGCCTTTGATCCCACCCAGAATCTCGCCGTTGATGCCTTGTAAGTTATGCAGACTGGCCCCGGGGCCAGAGACAATCGCCACTTCTTCAAATAGTCCTATGGGTTGCATAAGAGGGGAAAAACAGTGATTTCTGATCAACTTTCGGATCTGTTCCGGCGCACAGTAGACAATATCTGCAGAGGGTATTTGATCCTGGTACTCTTCAGTCGTGGCACTGACGATAGGGCTAACAGACAGCCCGGAACGTTTGCTCAGATAGATAGCGAATTCATACCAGCGTTCTGAATCACGCGCGGTATCACTGGGAGGAATCAGCAGTCGAATCTTTTCCATAACGTCCGGCCTGTTTTGAAGGTCAGGGTGAATTAACACAAAAAAAAGCAGGCCATCGGCCTGCTTTTAATTTTATTGGTTTACTGTTTTACCGATGAAGTCGTTCAGCTCAGCGATGGCGATCTCCTGTTTTTCAGGATCCCTCCGACCTTTATATTCCAGCGTGCCTGCTTCAATACCTCGGTCTGAGATGACGATACGATGGGGTATTCCCATCAGCTCCATATCGGCCATTTTAGCTCCGGGGCCAACTTTAGGGCGGTCATCCAGGATGACTTCATACCCTGCTGCTGTCAGCTCTTCGTAAAGCTTATCAGCTTGCTCGCGAACCGCGTCTGATTTCTCATATTTGAGGGCGATCAGAGCAATACTGAATGGCGCGATTGATTCAGGCCAGATAATGCCCCGGTCATCGTAGTTTTGCTCTATTGCAGAGGCCACAACCCGGGTTACACCGATACCGTAACACCCCATCTCCATGACAACCGCTTTACCGTTCTCATCCAATACCGTGGCGTTTAACGCCTTAGCGTATTGCTGGCCCAGCTGGAAAATATGGCCTACTTCGATGCCGCGTTTGATGCTAAGTGTGCCGTTGCCGCATGGGCTTGGGTCGCCTTCAACGACATTACGAATATCAGCAATCTCAGGTAGGGCAACATCACGTTCCCAGTTAACACCGAAATAGTGTTTGCCTTCGATGTTGGCGCCGGCACCAAAATCAGACATCAGTGCAACGGTACGATCAATAATACAGGGAATCGGCAAATTAACCGGCCCTAGTGATCCGGGGCCAGCACCGATCAGCGCTTTGATGGCTGCTTCATCGGCCATTTCAAGTGGTTCAGCAACCTGCTCAAGTTTTTCTGCTTTTAGTTCGTTAAGATCGTGATCGCCACGTACCAGCAGCGCTATAAAATCAGCTTCGCAAGCTTCAGAGGCTTTAACGAACAGGGTTTTAATGGTTTTTTCGATGGCAAGACCGTGCTGCTCAACCAGTTGGGCAATGGTTTTAGCGTTTGGCGTATCAACCAGTGTCATCTCAGTGGTTGGAGCTGCGCGTTCACCAGCGGGTGCGAGCGCTTCCGCTTTTTCAATGTTAGCAGCGTAATCACTGCTGTCAGAGAACGCGATATCGTCTTCTCCGGAGGCCGCCAGAACATGGAACTCGTGAGAAGAGTTGCCACCTATTGACCCGTTGTCGGCGAGTACTGGACGATAATCCAGGCCGATACGGTCAAAAATATTGCAATAAGTCTGATGCATCAGATCATAGGTCTGCTGCAACGAATCCATATTGCTGTGGAAGGAATAGGCATCCTTCATGATGAATTCGCGGGAGCGCATGATGCCGAAGCGCGGACGAACCTCATCACGGAATTTAGTCTGAATCTGATAAAAATTAGCAGGCAGCTGTTTATAGCTCTGAATCTCGTTGCGCACTAAGTCAGTGATAACTTCTTCATGGGTCGGGCCAACACAGAACTCACGGTTATGACGATCATGTACCCGTAGCAGTTCAGGGCCATACTTTTCCCAACGACCAGATTCCTGCCATAGTTCGGCAGGCTGGATTGCTGGCATCAGGACTTCCTGAGCACCGGACTTATCCATCTCT
>JAIBCZ010000183.1 GCA_024679645.1 Amphritea sp. | reverse complement strand
GGACGATTGATACTAGCCCAAGTGCCACCGTTTTCTGCTTGCCATTTCCAAACTTTAGGAGGCATGTAATCGTTTTCGTCTTGCATATTCAATCCCTCTAATCTATATCATTTCACTATAAAGAATTAGAACATCATAACAAGGACTTATTTATAAATTATAGGTCAAAAAAGTAAACTATAAGGAAGTCATCTACTCACTCTAAACGCAATCAACATCAAAAAAAATGGCTCTTAAAAGAGCCATTCTAATGGGTAAATGAGTACTAAACCTTAAATTTATCCAGCGCTTTTTCCTGTTGCTCAGTCAAATCAACCATAATTTTACATAGCCCTTCTTGATTCATCGCTCGCTCTGAAACCGATTGACTGATATTACGGATGTTCTGAGTATTTTGATTAATCTCTTTTGTTGTCATACTTTGTTGCTCTGCGGCAGTAGCGATTTGAACATTCATTGCATTAATTGCATCAATACTGGCTCTAATCTCATTCAATGAAGTACTCGCTTGAATCGCAACCTGCTGAGTCTGATCGGCATTTTCACGGCTTTCAAGAATAACCTCTTCTGCATTTTTAACACCCACTTGCAACTGGGAAATCATACTCTTAATTTGCTCAGTTGATTCCTGAGTTTTGGACGCTAAAGTTCGCACCTCATCAGCAACAACTGCAAAACCACGACCTTGCTCACCTGCTCGTGCCGCTTCAATCGCAGCATTTAGTGCCAATAAATTGGTTTGATCAGCAATATCCGTAATCACAGTCAGAATGGACTCGATATTATTACTGTAATTAACCAGTTCATTAATGGTTGTCACAACGCTACCCATTTGATTCGTAAGCTGAGCAATAGACGCTGATGTTTTATCAACAATATCAACACCTGTTTTCGCAATATTATCTGCTTCACTGGCTTTATGAGCGGCACTCTGAGCATTACCAGCAACATCATGTGCCGTTGCTGACATTTCACTCATGGCGGTTGCCAGCTGATCTAATTCAGATAGTTGAGAATTAAGCTCTTGAGCAGCTTGAGAAGAAGAATCTTCCGTTTTATCTGTATTTAATCTCACTTGGCTTGACGTTGACTTAACTTCTTTAATGAGGTTTTGTAGATAGCTTAAAAACTGATTAAAGTCTTCAGATACCTTGCCAAATTCGTCATTACTATTGATATCTAGTCGCTTAACAAGATCACCTTCACCGCAATTGATATCTTGTAATGAGTCTCTTAAAGCCTTTAATGGCTGTAATAATTTTGAAACAACATAATAAAGCACGACAGAACATAATAACGCAGCGATCAGCGTACTGACCAAGGCAATCCAACCAAACGCTTTCACATCTGCCATCAACTTATCTTCTTCTAGAACCACACCGATATACCAGTCTGTTCCATACAAGTTAGACAAAGGACTAAAAGTAGTAAATACGTCACCTCCGTCAACTAACTGGGCGGCACTCAATGCTGTACTAAAGCGAGATTCACCACCATCAATAAGGTCAGACACATTTTTTCCATTAAAATTTGCTTGAGGGTGACTAATAATGTCGCCTTTTTTATTTAAAATAAAAGCATAACCAGTGTGATTAAAGTTCAAAGTATTAACGGCATCAGAAACACTTTTTAGACTTAAATCACCACCAAAAGCTCCTTTAAACTTGCCGTTATCATAAAAATTCGCGACAGCTGAAATAAGCAACTCTCCCGACACTGAGTCAGCATAGGGCTCAGTAAGAATGGCCTGTTTATGAGCTTTCGCGAGAGGGTACCAAGGGCGTTTACGAGCATCCCAATCAGCAGGGTTCCATGAAGGGTCATTGGTTATACGCTTGCCATCAGTTGCAAGCCCGCCAAAAATTAAAATAAACTCATCTTTATAAAGAGGTAAGTTAAACGTGCTTTGAATATTTTTATCGGTAAAATCGGTTTCAATATTTTGAGCAGCAATATCTATTAATGCTAACTTGCTATTGAGCCAGTTATTAACTTGGACAGCTAAAGCCTTACTGGTCTCTTGTGTGCTAATGGTCGTCTTTTCAAAAAGAGCAGACTTTAAATTACTATACTGCATCCATGAATAAAGAGATTCTCTAATAATTATCGTCGCTTTAAAATTGACCCGCAGTTGGCCGAGCTGTTTAACGTGGTGGACATTACTCGTAAGACAATCGATCTCGATTTCAAGCGTCATGCCAAGATCCATCAGTGCTTTGAGATTTCTGCATTAATGCAGAATGGGGAAGAGTAAAGGCAGCTGTTAATCGTCTTTAGGACGCTTGGCTATCACATTACCTGATCGCTTAAGTACTAACTAAAACCACCGTAAGGTGGTTTTTTTTGTGCGATGACTATGCATGGGTATGGTGCGTATTTTTTATTGGCACAATATCTGCTTGTTAATATGCACATTTATAGAGCAATCAGAGCTTATGGCTTGGCGCGGCGAGGTATCTTGCCATGAGGCGAAGTAAGCGTTTTTTTCTGATTGTGATGACGATTTAAAATTGCACCATAAGTGTGCCTTTAAGTATTTTCTTGTACTTATCGGTATCAAAAGAGTGCATATAAAATTAGGAGATCGCCGTGGAAAGCGTAAATAGTGCCGTTGAGACACTGGTTCAGAGTTCAAATACCCTGTTCATTCTGATGGGTGCCATAATGGTATTCGCAATGCATGCGGGCTTTGCCTTCCTTGAGGTCGGTACGGTACGTCATAAGAACCAGGTTAACGCGTTGGTTAAGATTATGACGGACTTTGGTTTCTCGGCGGTAGCATATTTCTTTATCGGCTACTGGATTGCTTACGATGTCACTTTCTTTCAGGACGCAGAAACCCTGGCGCAGGGTAATGGTTATGAGTTAGTTAAGTTTTTCTTTCTTATGACGTTTGCGGCGGCTATTCCTGCGATCGTCTCAGGGGGTATTGCTGAACGGGCTCAGTTCTGGCCTTTTCTGTTGGCTTCTGCGCTCATTGTGGCATTCGTGTATCCATTCTTTGAAGGTATTATCTGGAATGGCAACTACGGTGTTCAGAATTGGCTGGAAGCGTCTTTCGGTGCGCAGTTCCATGATTTCGCTGGCTCTGTTGTCGTGCATGGCGTGGGCGGCTGGTTAGGGCTGGTCGCTGTGATCATGTTGGGTATTCGTAAAGGGCGCTATAGGAATGGCAGGCTGGTGGCTTTTCCGCCTTCTAATATTCCGTTTTTGGCGCTGGGAGCATGGATTCTTTGTATCGGTTGGTTTGGCTTTAATGTCATGTCTGCTCAAACTCTGGATGGGATCTCTGGTCTGGTAGCCGTAAATAGCCTGATGGCGATGGTTGGCGGCATTATTGTTTCTTTGCTAGTGGGTAAGAATGACCCGGGCTTTATTCATAACGGTCCATTAGCGGGGCTGGTAGCGATCTGCGCGGGTTCTGATATCGTGCATCCGATTGGTGCGCCGATGATAGGTGGTGTTGCTGGTGCGCTGTTTGTCTGGATGTTTACGATAGTCCAGAACCGCTGGAAGATTGATGATGTGCTGGGTGTGTGGCCGTTGCATGGTCTTTGTGGGGCCTGGGGTGGCATTGCAGCTGGTATCTTTGGTTCAGCTTCTCTGGGAGGCCTGGGCGGGGTTAGTCTGATGTCTCAGGTTATTGGAACCCTGATGGGTATTGCGGTAGCAGTAATCGGAGGAGTTATTATCTATGGAGCGATTAAATTATTCATGGGGCTTCGTCTTGATGAAGAAGAGGAGTTTGATGGTGCTGATTTGTCAATTCATAAAATCGAGTCCACTTCTGAGGATTAGGTCTTTGAGATTGTCACTGATTTAAAAAAAACCGGGCTATGCCCGGTTTTTTTATGGTGAATAGCTATCAGGCAGAGTGTGTAACGGGGTCATGTTCTGGGTATGGATGTGTCATAGATATGTCTGTTTTTTATTCTTGCACTGAGTACTACCAGGCTTGTCAGCAAAAGCAGTATCCCGCTTATCAAGGCTAAAGAATTATTAAATAGTGTAATGCAGGCTATTCCGCCAGCCAGGTAGATAAAGGGTTGTTCTTCGTAGAGCCATTGAGGTGTGTAGCCATCAAGCTTGCCGCGGGATATCTGTGCCAGGAGTAAGTATTGCTCGCGTCTGTCCTTGCGCCGGTAGTTGGAGCGTTTAATCCAGATAGCGCTGCCAAATATATACAGTGCCAGTGCTGTGATCAGGGCAGGACTGCTGTTGTTGTATAGCAAAAGTAAGATGGCGCAGACGCCAATGTAAAAGTAGGGCAGGCTCTCGTACAGTGGGGTTGGAAGCTTCATGCTATTGCATCTCTGATCGTGTTTGATTTAATCCCCACCCGTATATTAGATTAGTTGTAGCAGGGAAAAAATGGGATTTTTGAGCATGAAAAGTATTCATGCTTGTGTTTACGTAAATGAAGAGGGGGTTGGCTTTGTGGTGATTAATTGGAGGGTGCTAGTGAAAAAAATCAGACAAGAAAAAGGCCGCTCTGGGCGGCCTTTGTATTTGTTTTGTAATTACTTGGTAGGGTAATCACGCTTGGTTGGTCCAGTGTATAGCTGGCGTGGACGACCAATTTTGTTCGGGCTGCTGTGGAACTCGCTCCAGTGAGAGATCCAGCCGATAGTCCGGGACAGCGCGAAGATAACGGTAAACATATTGGTTGGAATACCGATTGCCTTCAGGATAATGCCGGAGTAAAAGTCTACGTTTGGATACAGCTTCCGCTCGACGAAATATTCATCTTCCAGGGCGATCTGCTCGAGGCGCTTAGCAATTTTAAGCAGTGGGTCATTTTCAATACCCAGCTCAGCCAGAACTTCGTCACAGGTCTGCTTCATAACCTTAGCCCGTGGATCAAAGTTACGATAAACCCGGTGGCCAAAGCCCATTAGGCGGAAAGAGTCATCCGGATCTTTCGCACGTACTATGAATTCTTCGATATTAGCTTCGTCGCCAATCTCGTTCAGCATAGTCAGAACGGCTTCGTTAGC
>JAIBCZ010000087.1 GCA_024679645.1 Amphritea sp. | reverse complement strand
GAACAGATGAAAGGTCAGCGCGGCGGAATGAAAGGCATGCACAACGCCTTTCAGGATCTGGATGTCAACGCCTCAGATTACGACCAACAAGTAGCAGCACTAGTAACCGAGGCGCAACAGAAGACTGCAGAAATGATACAGATGCGGGCCCAGCAAAAGAAAGCGATGTTTGAAATTCTCACCCAGGAACAACAGGAGAAATATTTAGAGATGCGTCGCTAATCTCTCCACATCAAAAAAGGTCCGGCTGAATCAGGCTCCGGCTGGACCTCTCGTTGGAAAAACACATTCAAGATTTAACGTCACCTTCATCACCCCTTTTTCATCGACCCTTTACTCTTAAGTAACGTTTTTGCCCTGTCCCCCCGACAGGGCTTTTTTAACCCATTACAACTGCTGTCGAAGGTCCGCTTCTAACTGTCGAAGGTAGCGACGCTCCATGCCGACTTTGTTTTTGTGCTGTTTAATCTGCCGAGAGCGGGCAGCGATCTGCTGTTGTAGCTCATCAATATCTAATAATAATCCGGCCCGCTGATCAGAAGAGATTCCATCCGCGATCAGTTGATCACGTTTTTCACTGACCTCGCGCTCATCCGCACGCTGTTGTTTCCTCAGTCGCTGAAGCGCCCTGGTAGCCCGTTCCAGCCGGTCAACCTGCTCGAAAGCTTCACCGCCCAATTCAAACCCCCGCTCAAAGTCGGGAAACAAGAGAGAGCTACAGGCCTGTGGATAAGCCTGCCCGGCTCGCGCCCTTTCATAACCATTCGCCGCCGTACAGTAGCGTTCAATGCCCCGGTCATAGCCCAGCAGATAATCTTCCATCTGCGGTACAACACCGTACTCAGAGCAGGCTTCACGGTGTTGCTCTAGTCTTTCTGCAGAGCGCCCTACCACACCATCATTGAACCCTATCAGTTCCCAGTCAGCGGTCAGACAGTCTTCCCGATCAAGGGTCGCACACCCCGTTAAACTAAGCGCTAGCCCCAAGCTAAGCAGACGCACTACTAAAAATGGTGACGCCATCCAGATCTCTCCCTATAAGCCCCCGGTGATTTAACTAGCCGTCGTAATGAGGGAATGTTACGTCTGTGGACATTATCGCAGATGGAAACTGAATCAAAACAAAATACGGAGGTGGATCACAACCCAAATACCCGGGAATCATCATTCCTTTGAACAGAGCCCCCAGTGGCAGACTTTCAGGGCTTCAATGCATCAACTTTTGCCGCGCAGATGAAGTCATTCTCAGACAAGCCTCCAATCGCATGGGTACTAAAACGTACAAGGCAATGGTTATAACCAACTTCAAAATCAGGGTGATGATTCTCACTATTGGCAATCCAGGCCAGCGCATTCACAAACGCCATCGTCCGATAAAAACCTTTAAAACGAAACTCTTTATGAATATCCCGTGCTTGAGCATCCAACTGCCAGCCTGGATCCAATTGAGATAGAAAATGTTTAGCGTCACAGTGAGTCAGTGCAGATATATTCCCATCGCAAGGCTTACACAAACGATCAACCAGCCGCTCTTCTGTCACCTTTTACTCCTTCGCTTCAGGCTCAAAATTTACCAAGTATTGGTACAGTATAGACAACCGCTATTACTTGATTGTCTAAAGTTAACCTGTGCTACCTGCGTCGTTTACGCTATATTCCCTGCAACCATGCTCACGAGCTGACCATTGCGGCATTAACAGGGAGAGAAAAGGATGTTACAGGGAGAGCGCTATGCCGGTTTATGATTATCGTTGCGATACCACCGGAGACCTATTTCAAGTCAGTCATCCGATGATGGTGAAACTTTCTACCTGGGCCGATCTCTGTGATGTCGGCGGGTTTGATAGTGGCACAACGGCAGCAGATGCCCCAATAACCAAATTGCTGACCACTAGCGGCGGGCTCAGCAATAAACCCCTTAGAAAGGCTGAGGCGTCCCCTTGTAAAACCTGTGGTGGCTGTCCTGAGCGTTGCGGTACTTAATATGTCGATGATTTCATTGTTAAAAAAACCAATAATAACCCTGTTGCTCGGCCTGCTTCTGACGACCCCCGTGGTAGCCGGCAAGCTTAAGCCCACCATGAAAGAGATTCGCCTGCATTATAAACAGGCGATCGAAACGACCGAGCCAGCGCTGTTTAACCAAGAAATTAAGCTGTTCTTAAACGAACTGCAAACAGCCCGGGATTTTAACTTTTCACCCGAACGAAAAGCCTTGTCACTGGAAGGTTTAGACAAAGTACAAAGCCTTGTCAGTAATCTGCCAGAAGCAACTAAAGCAAACCTGACAACACTGCAAGCTGAGCTGAAACAGGTTGATCTGCTCAGGAAGGAGTATCACAAAAAAGTTAAGCCGGGCATCCTTGACCTGCTAATTGATACCCTGAAAGAAGCGATGGGGATCTAAGCTCCCCTTCGCCTTTAGCGACAAAAACTAAACTACCCTGGCCATGTTAGTCCGCCGTTCTCTCGAACATCAGGTCCCAGACGCCATGCCCCAAACGCTCTCCGCGCTTTTGGAACTTAGTCACAGGTCGCCATTCTGGCTGCGGGGAATAGGTCTGATCGCCAGCTGTATTATGGTAGCCAGGCGCCACTGACATGACTTCCATCATATGCTCAGCGTAGTTTTCCCAGTCTGTTGCCATATGAAAGCAGCCACCCACTTTCAATTTCTGCCGAATAGTTTGAGCAAATTCTGCCTGAACGATACGCCGCTTATGGTGCTTTTTCTTATGCCATGGGTCAGGAAAGAACAGTTGTAGAGTGCTGAGACTACCATCAGGGATACATTGAGCGAGGACTTCGATCGCATCATCACAGAAAACCCGGATATTTGTCAGCCCCTCTTTTTCAACATTACTCAACAACCGACCAACACCCGGACGATGGACTTCAATACCGATATAGTTTTTCTCTGGCTGATCTTTAGCCATCTCTATCAGAGAATCACCCATACCAAAGCCAATTTCCAAAACCACAGGGGCTTCCCGACCAAAGACCTCGGCAAGATCCAGTTGCCCCTGACTCAGCTCTAATCCCATCTCGGGCCACACCGTTTCCATCGCTTTTTGCTGGCCTTCGGTCATACGACCAGCGCGCAGCACAAAGCTTTTAACGGTACGCATATATTTTTCCCCGACAGGTTGTTCTGGGGTTTTGTTCTCTTCTGACATTGATCTGAACTCTCATTAAAACAAAGCAGCCTGATCAACAGATCAGGCTGAGGTAACATTTCACCTGTGGCGAGGCTTAATTAGAAGCGCCACAACACTGGCTACTTCAAAGCTTATATCGACAAATGCCGATCACACATTACAATTTACCAACAATTCTGCCTTCCATCGGAGAAGACGCACTGGCATATTTTTTCCGTGGCATCCGACCTGCCAGGTATGCTTCCCGACCCGCCTCAACCGCTTTACGCATCGCCGAGGCCATCAGAACAGGATTACGCGCACCGGCAATAGCAGAGTTCATCAACACCGCTTCACACCCCATCTCCATCGCTACCGCCGCTTCAGAGGCGGTTCCTACACCAGCATCCACCAGCACCGGCACCTTACAGTCTTCCATAATAACATTGATATTATGGGGGTTCAGAATACCCAGACCGGAGCCGATCATCGACCCCAGCGGCATAATGGAAACACAACCAATCGCTTCCAGCTCTTTGGCAACAATAGGATCATCGCTGGTATAAACCATTACTTTAAAACCATCCTGCACCAGTTTGTCTGCGGCTTTTATCGTGTCCACAACACTCGGATACAAGGTTTTCTCATCCCCCAGTACTTCCAGTTTTACCAGGTCATGTCCATCCATCAGTTCACGGGCCAGCATGCAGGTACGCACCGCATCGGCAGCATTGAAGCAGCCGGCAGTATTCGGCAGGATGGTATATTTATCAGGTGAAATAACATCCAGTAGATTCGGTTCATCCGGATTCTGACCAATATTAGTACGCCGTACCGCCACCGTAACAATCTCAGCACCGCTGGCTTCAATTGCCACACGGGTCTCTTCCAGATCACGGTATTTGCCCGTCCCGATCAATAGACGGGACTGAAAGCTTCGGCCTGCAATAATCAAAGGATCGTTATGTTGTTCAGACATTATTTTCTACCCAGTAAAAATTCTGTTTCCAATTTTAGGAAAGGACACCTTTCCCTAATAAATCCGGCTACTTAACCGCCGCCTATGGCATGAACGACTTCGACCCTGTCACCGTCCTGCAGCACTGTTTCAGCATGTCTGCTACGGGGCACGATCTCCAGGTTAAGTTCAACTGCTACACGCCGCTCACCGAGCTTTATCTGCTCAAGCAGGGCTGCCACCGAGGTGCCTTGTTGTACCTCGAGACTGTCACCATTTAGCTGTATCTGCATTGAGATTGATCCATTTTTATTAACTTAACTGCCGGTAAGCAAACCGACCAAGACTCAGCCACCCGGTCAAAAACAGAAACCCGCCTACCGGGGTCACCGCTCCCAACCAGTGCTGACCACTCAGCGCCAGTACATACAAGCTACCGCTGAAAAAGATTATACCCGCCAAAAACAGCATGGCCGTCAACGACAACCCTTTAACGGGGTGTTTCAGCATCAGTAAGCCTACGCCCAGCAGGGCCAGGGTATGAAACATCTGATACTGAATACCGGTTTGTAACACATCATATAATCGAGCACTGAGCTGCTCTCTTAGCAGGTGGGCACCAAAAGCACCTAATGTCACAGTAATAAATCCGCTAAAAGCGCTACATATAATAATGAAACGGGCTGACATATGCGGTTCCGGATGATTGAGGGCGCTATTCTAACAAAGCTAAGCGGTGGCGATAAGTAATAAAAAAGCCGCGCTCAATTGAGGGCGGCTTATTCGACCAGATTCGTCTATCAGGCTTCCAGCATGGAGGCCTTAATCTTCTTCATCGCGTTCTTTTCTAGCTGACGAATCCGCTCAGCAGACACTTCATAGCGCGCAGCCAATTGGTGGAGGGTCGCTTTTTCTTCGCCCAACCAACGCTGCATCAGGATATCCCGGCTACGCTCGTCTAACAGCTCCATCGCAGCACTCAGGCGCTGATTGGAATCGGCTTCCCAGTTTGCATCTTCCAGCTGACTGGCAGGATCCTGACTATGATCTTCAAGGAAATAAGCCGGTGACTGATATGCGCGTTCATCATCATCGCCAACCGGCGCATCAAAGGCCATATCCGCGCTGCTCATCCGGCCTTCCATCTCACGAACAACTTGTTCGCCAACACCCAGATCTTCCGCCATAGCGGTAACCTCAGCATTAGTAAGCCAGCCCAGATTTTTCTTCTTACTGCGAAGGTTAAAGAACAACTTTCGCTGTGCTTTGGTGGTCGCAACTTTAACAATACGCCAGTTGCGTAGAATAAATTCGTGCATTTCGGCCTTAATCCAATGCACTGCAAAGGATACCAGGCGAACACCCATCGTCGGATCGAAGCGCTTAACCGCCTTCATCATGCCCACATTACCTTCCTGAATCAGGTCGGCTTGGGACAGGCCATAACCCGAGTAGGATTTCGCAACATGAACAACAAATCGCATATGCGACAAGACCAGCTGCCGTGCAGCTTCAAGGTCATTCTGGTAATACAGTCGCTCTGCCAGTTCACGCTCTTCCTCTACGGTAAGCACAGGAATTGATGTCACCTGACGTATATATGCCTCCAGATTCTGACCCGGAGATAATACTTCAACGACTTGCAGGCTCTTGCCCATTACACAACCTCATTACTCAATCATTTAATGGTGTCAAAATAAGTTACAGCTATGACACGCTTGTGCCGGATAAGTTCCGACGATAAACATTCGCTAACATCAGGCCCACAACTAAAATCAACAACCTGATTTACTTCTATCACTATAGCGAACCGCCAAAGATAGCGAGAAGATTAGCAGATGACAAGACCTTCTGTGTACTCACTTTACCAATATTTACATTCCAATCAGAATAATGGGTAGATTACCCATTATTCTGTCTTTTAATGGGGCTGAATCTGACGTAAATGGCGGCCAACAGCCAGCCAGGCGCCTAGCAAACCTAAAACCACACTAATAAGTAATAACACCAGGGTCTCTATAAAGCCCAACCCAGCCAGTTCAAACTGACTATCGTATAACGTCACCAACTGTTCCACAGGGCTATTCAACAGCAATAAACTCACTTGTATAAGCACCCAGGCGATCAAGCCTCCCGCGATACCGTACCAGAAACCATCATACAAAAAGGGCCGCCTGACATAGGCATCTGTCGCGCCTACCAGTTTAGCAATCACAATCTCTTCCCGGCGACTCTCAATCGAGAGCCGAATGGTATTACCCACCACCAGCAATACGGCTAAAACAAACAATCCGGCTAACAACCAGACTCCTCGTTCGGCTAATACAACAAAAGCGGTGAGCCGCTGCACCCATTCCATATCGACCAGCGCTTCATCAACCTGTGGCAACGCTTGCAATTTAGCCTGCAGCAGCGGAATAGCCGTCACCGACAGATCCCGCGGCATAACCATAATCACCGCTGGCAGGGGGTTCTGATCAAGAAAATCAAAGACTTCACCGAACCCTGACATCGCTTTAAACTCTAGCATTCCCTGTTCAGCAGTGACTAATTCAATCGCGCCAACATCATCACGCAGTAACAGCTCACGACTCAGTATCTCCGCCTCGGACTCAGTCACATCCACCTTCAGGTACATCGCAACCCGGGGGTCACCTTCCCAACCCTGACCCAGCTGCTGAAGATTTTTCAAGCCGGTATAAAGCGCACCCGGCAGAGCCAGGGCAATCGCCAATACCGCTAACGTCATAAAGGTTGTCAGCGGCATAGTTAATAGCGAACGGTAAGACTGTTCCGCCACCACCAGATGATGACGAAAGTAGCTGCGACTTTTATCCGAAGCCTTCAGTTTGTGGTGTTCAGCGCCCCGATGAATTTTAGCATCACGCTTAATCTTCGGCTCAACCCGGACCGCACCCTTATTTCGCAGATTATCTTCCATCGCTGAGTAGCCTGCCTTGTTGTAGGGTAATAACCCGATGCGGCATCCGCGCGATCAGTCCCAGATCGTGGCTGGCAATCAGTACCGTGGTACCCACCTGATTAAACTGTTGGAACAACCGCATAACTTCCTCTGACAACTTCGGGTCAAGGTTACCGGTTGGCTCATCCGCCAGCAGTAGTTGCGGCTTGTGAACAATCGCCCGGGCGATGCCCACCCGTTGCTGTTCACCACCGGATAGCACCACCGGATTCAGTTTTTCTTTACTTAACAGCCCTACTTTATCCAGCGCAGCATGCGCCCTGCGCGTCGCGTCCGCCGGATCAAAGCCGCAGATCCGCAAAGGCAGTACGATATTTTCGAAAACGGAGCGATCAAATAATAACTGATGATTCTGAAACACTACGCCAATACGACGCCGATGAAAGGGGACCTGACTATTACCCAGTGTTGCCAAGTCCTGATCACCGACCAGAACCCGGCCATTAGAGGGCCGTTCCATCAACATAAGAAGTTTGAGCAAAGTACTCTTACCGGCCCCTGAGTGACCGGTAAGGAATGCCATTTCACCCTGATTCAGACTGAAATCCACCTGACTCAAAGCATCATAGCCATTGGGGTAACGCTTAGTAACGTTGTCGAAACTGATCACAGGTTGATTACCTTAGAAAGCCTTCGAAATAATTCTGCAATAAATCGATTCGCCTAAACCTCAGTCAAACAGCGCAGAGACAAACTCTTTCGCCTTAAACGGCCTGAGGTCATCAATCTGCTCACCCACACCGATGTAACGAATAGGCAGATCCAGTTGTTTGGCAATGGCAAAGATAATACCCCCTTTAGCCGTGCCGTCCAGCTTCGTCAGACTGATACCACTGACGCCAACGGCTTCTTTAAACAGTTTTGCCTGACTCATCGCGTTCTGGCCGGTACCGGCATCCAGTACCAACATAACCTCATGAGGCGCCTCAGGATCCAGTTTCTTCATGACCCGAACTACTTTTTCAAGTTCCTGCATCAGATGGTCTTTGTTCTGCAATCGACCCGCTGTATCGGCAATTAACACGTCAACATTTTTCGCCTTCGCCGACTGTAACGCATCAAAAAGCACAGACGCTGAATCTGCACCGGTGTGCTGCGCTACTACAGGCACATTGTTGCGTTCACCCCAAACCTGCAATTGTTCCACGGCAGCAGCCCGGAAGGTATCTCCCGCCGCCAGCATAACCGACTTACCTTCCGCCTGGTATTTCTTCGCTAACTTACCAATCGTAGTGGTTTTGCCGACGCCGTTCACACCCACCATCAGTAGAACAAAAGGTCCTTTACTGCTATCGAGATCCAGCGGTTGCTCAGCGCCTTCAAGTAAAACCGCCAGTTCCTCTTTTAATGAACTATAGAGAGCATCTGCGTCTGCCAGTTGTTTCCGACTCACCCGGTCGGTGAGTTTAGCAATAATATCAGTGGTTGCTTCCATACCAACGTCGGCCATCAATAACTGAGTTTCGATCTCTTCCAAAAGATCATCATCAATTTCTTTGGCTCCCAGAAACAGATCCCCCAGCCCTTCCGCCAGGTTTGCCTT
>JAIBCZ010000203.1 GCA_024679645.1 Amphritea sp. | reverse complement strand
CTGTCTGTCCGGGCGGAGTGCTAATAGTGCAGATTTTCAGTTTTTTTTCATGCACTTGTATATGTACAGCCACATGATGCAGATCAAGGTTATACCTCTATTGAAGTGCAAGGCGTAACAAAATAGGTATGATGCGGTTTCATTACCTAAAATGTGCAGTTTGGATTACTCAAACGCATGTTTATATATTATCTTTAGTTCCTGATTATACGATGTCGGCTATATATATCGCTGACGGATGAGATGACATTAAAGTAGTAGAGGGCGGACTTGTGAATTCACCTATTTGGGCTGCGGTTTCCGGTTGGGAGCTGAATGCAGAGCTAGAGGGGCTAAATGCCCTTAATATTGAGACTCTTTTTACTGCATTAGAAGGCAAAGGACTGATCTACGACGGGCCACACAAGTCTGTATTACTTCATCATTATAATCGCTTGGTGGCGTCTGCTCCGAATAATCTGCGAAGCCATGTTCAACGGGTTTACTTATCAGTGCTTTGTCAGGATGGCGTTGAGTTAACCGGCGCACTAATGGATCTTTTTCTTATCCTCGAACAACGGGGGATGGCGTTAAAGCAGCGTTTGCTTGAGCAAGGGGCTCCGCTATTGAATCCTGATGATCTTGAACTGTTTAAGTTAGTCATAGAAGAGGGCGATAACACCAGATTGTTATCATTGAGCCCGCAGAAGTCTGTTGTAATTAACGGTCGTTTTTCACTGCATTGATTATTAAAACTGACGAAACAGGGCGGAACTAGTTGTGGGAGTGTCTCATATCAAACTAAACAAGCGTGCAGCAAATAAAGTTATCAAGCTGGGTGTGGTTGGCTTTGAGTTGCAATCCAAGTCAGCGATGGACCTGTTTTTTATGCAGCATCAGGAGGCATACCGTATGGTGCCGACTGAACAGGCTGAAGTATTGATAATTGATATGGAACACCCAGCCGTTAAACCTGTTATTGAGACTTATCAGAATAGTCGTCCAATCATTGCTGTAACTTCCACTGAACATCAGTTTGATGGTTTTGAAACATTGAAAAAACCATTGGAAGGCAAGCGCCTGATTAAAGCAATTAAACAGGCAGCAGAGAGCTTTGTTCCCGCTAAGGATGAGCAGAGCAATTCGCCCAGTGTGACTAATGAAGGGGAGAAGGCGTTTCAGGAATACCAGAAGCGGGTTGCTGCAGGCCGTCAGGCGATGTCTGATTACAACGATCTTACCGCGGAGCGTGATGATGTTTCTAAGCATGTGCGCAGTCGCTTCCAGCTAGGTGGTTCTCAGCCAGCTTCTGTAGAGCCGGAACCTGCGGCTACACCGTTGCGTTCTGTGAGCCAGACTTCTACGACAAAACAAGGTGCCGTTACGAGCCCTAAGGTAAAGACAGCCGCTCCTCAGCAGCAGAAAAAGCCAGAGAAAAAGCCTGAGGAAGTGAAAGCTAAGCTTTCCTATCAGATGGTGTACGAGTGCTGTGGTAATGCCCCTGATGTTAATATGCATGAGCCGGATCAGCGCCGCCGGGGCTTTTTCAAAGATGATTCAACCTTGCTGGCTATTCTTCTCGAAGTGATAGATGAAGGCGAGACTCAGGGAATACCTGTTGAGATTACTGGTTTGCCCGGTACTTTGGCTTACCTGCCTGAGCATAAGAAGTTTTTGTTCGATTTTAGTGAAGAGCTACTAGTGCCTTTAGCGTTGACGCGCTTTGGTTATCAGGAGTTAACGCTGAAAGTGCGTCCCGATCTTGATGTTGCTCGCCCGAGCATAGCAGGCGCCAAAGTGATCGTTATTAATAGTGATAAATTGATTTGGAAATTAGCGCTCTGGACATCTAAGGGGCGGTTGAATCGTAGTATTGATCCTGAAAAGCCTTGCCGCTTATCGAAGAAGCTTGATTTTGATGAGTTACTGGCAATTCCCCATGCAACAACAATTGCCAGTTTATGGGGGCGTCATAGTTTATCGGTTTTAGAAGTGGTTAAAGTGCTTAAAATTAATCAGCGTTATGTTTTTTCGTTTATGACCGCAGCAAATGCTGTTGGTGCATTCAAATAAGTTAGATGAAATAGGGCAGTCCTATGAATAGGTCCGCATACTGATGTGGATTATAAGGGCTATGAAATATTTACTAAAAGTATCCGGAGAGTAATAGGTGGGAGATTTTAATCAGGACTCCATTCGTTATATAGCAATAACCCCTAGCGGTGCTTTTTTTGCAACCCTGAATTCGGCCCCAGATGATGCGAGAGCAATGTTGTTGCAATTGCTATCGACTGATTTCGAGCTGCTGTACTCTCTCGAATTGATTGCTGAGCTTGCAGATCTTGAAGAAGTGCAGGCCATGGGGCTGTTTCAGCAGCTGTTAGACAGGGGGTTTGTGTCTTTATCAGAAACGGCTCCGGAGATTAAGCGAGGGCCTCTTGAGGATGCGCTGCCTGATCTATTGATGCAGTTGTCTGACAGTGGAAAAGCGTTACTTGCAGATGATCAGGGTTTTTGTCTTTCATCGGCAGGTTTCCCTTCAGAGCATGCTGAAACTCTTGCTGCGTTGGCCGCAGATCTTATCTCGCTTCAGGAGCGTCATAAAAAGGTTATTAGTAACGATCTGGAGCTGGCAGGAGATTCCTGGGGCATTATGAATGCTGCTGGGCAAAGCCAGGTGGGATTCTGGGTTGTTCATATTGGTCATCAGCGCTTTAGTCTGGTGATCTCAGATATGCCAAGGCTTAATCAGCAAGCATTTGCAGAATTGCTGAGTTGTTTGGCACGTCGTTATCTCGATTATTAATTAATTGTTTTTTGCTCCCATAAAGGGAGACATTACGGAAGGAGTGTTCTATGCGTTCTGAGATGCTTACCTCAATTTTGAGTGATCTCAACGGTACATCAGCTGATATCGAAGCCTCTGCAGTTATCTCTACAGATGGTTTGATGATTGCAGCGTTGTTGCCATCTAGTATGGATGAAGACCGTGTCGGTGCGATGAGTGCTGCCATGCTCTCTCTTGGTGAACGGACAGCTAAAGAGCTGGCTCGCGGAGAGCTTGAGCAGGTACTGGTTAAAGGTGATGAGGGATATATCCTGATGACCCATGCAAACCAGGATTCTGTATTGACTGTTGTTGCTAAACCAAATGCGCGTCTGGGTTTGATATTCTTGGATGTTAAGCGTGCGGCAGAGGCGATCGGTAAGATCCTTTAATCGTTAACGTAGGTTGCTGGTTATTGTAAAGCGGTCATCGACTGCGCAGTAAGTAGCTTCCGAACGAAGAAGGCTTTAAGTATGTCTGAGCAAGACACAGGTAAAGTTCGTAACGTCGAAATTAGTTATTTTGATGGTGTGACACGTACGGCGACTATTACAGACAGGGAGGTTCCATACCCTGACGGTAAATTGATCGTTTCACGCACTGATCCGCAGGGGATTATTACCCACGCAAACCAGGCATTTATTGATATGTCCGGTTACAGTGAAGATGAGTTGATCGGTATTAATCATTATATTTTGCGCCACCCTGATATGCCTGCAGTCGCTTTTAAAGGGCTTTGGGATACGATTGGAGAGGGAACGAAATGGCATGGTTATGTTAAGAATCTGCGTAAAGACGGTGCTTATTACTGGGTAAAGGCAACGGTAATTCCTAATATTCGTAATGGAGAGCTGGTGGGCTATACCTCAGTCCGACGTAAGCCTTCAAGAAGCAAGATAGAAGAGAGTGAAGCGCTTTATAAAACTTTGTTGGCTGAGGAGTGAGACCTATGACGTTCAACTTGACGGTCAGCCCTGATTTTGCACCTGACCATATATCTGGCTGGTACTTTTTCAACACCTGGCTTCAGCGACAACTGGAAACAGGTATCCATCTCGAGTTGTATGATAGTTTTGATGCGCAACGTACAGATATTCGCGCTGATAAATTTGATCTTATTTATGCAAATCCATATGACGCTTCAATGCTGGTGCGTGAGCTGGGTTTTCAGGCGGTAGCAAGACCTGCCAGTAAGTCCGATGAAACAGTGATTGCGGTAAATGTTGAGTCTGACTACCAATCGGTTGAAGATCTTAAGCCAGGTGCACGGATTGCTACGACAGATGATCCCGATGTTCATACCATGGGTATGATTATGCTGGAGTCTGCTGATCTGGATAAAACTAATACTGAGATAAAAGAGCAAAGCAGCTACATTGTTGTCGCCAAGAACTTACTCAATGGTGGCGCAGATGCGGGTTTCTTTCTGAAAGAAGCCTATGACGAGATGTCTGATCTGATTCGCTCAAAAATGCGTGTTTTAGTGAGTAGTCAGATTAGTGTTGTACATCATTCATTGCTGGTAGGTCCGCGGATGGCAGAGTATATACCTGCTATACAACAGGCTTTGTTAACAATGCAGGATAATGATAAAGGTAAAAGTGTGCTGGAGAGTATGGATGTCAGCAGCTGGGAACCGATGGACTCTGAACAAACGGAGTTTATGATCGACCTCATAGATACCCTTATTGATTAATAAAAGCCCCGTAAGGGGCT
>JAIBCZ010000233.1 GCA_024679645.1 Amphritea sp. | reverse complement strand
GGTAGCAATAAGCCCAATCGCTGACCAGGCGTCTTTTTCAATCGACGACTGAAAAGCACAACAGCAGTTAACAGGCGTCGATAACTCAACGGTTCTCCCTGAACATCGGCAATCGCCATATCCGACATCGCACTCTTCGCTGTATGAATAAAACTCTGCGGTAAAGTCTGGAGCGAGGAGGTATAGCGCTCCCAGGTATGAATAGACAGCTCAGCAACCTTCTTTTTTACTTCATGGGCGCTGCTATTTATGGGCATCGGCTGGCCGTACGCAACGATCACATCCCGCTTAAGCCCCCCACTACGGAGAGTTTTCATCTTATCGGTCGAACGTGAAAAGCGACTCCCCCACAAACCACGCAGATAGAAGGGCACGATAACCCCGTTCGCCTCTTCACAGGCTCGTTCAAAACCTTTTTTAAACTCACCGATCTGCCCTGTATGACTGATGGCCCCCTCCGGGAACAAGCAAACAACATGCCCCGCACTAATAAGTTCACCCACTTGCTGTAATGCCTGACGACTTTTACCAGAAGATATAGGGATTACCCGGTACATTGACATAAACCACTTCAGATACCAGCGTTCATAGATAGAACGCTCCATCACGAAATGAATATGCCGTGGACATGCCATCTGAATCATCGCCCAGTCAAGCCAGCTGATATGGTTACCCAGTAATAAAGTACCTTGTCCACTGCGTGGCAGGTTCTCAAAACCCAATACCTGCAAGTTATACTTCCGCTTCATCAGCGCAGCCACCAACACCCGCACCAGTGCCTGCGGTAATGTGCGTATCGCAAACAGCGCGCCAACCACGCCCAGCCCTGCTAACATCCAGAGCAGCCAGAGCCCGTCTATACCAATCCAGGCAGCCAACACCGTAACGACCAGAAAACTAAGCATCGCAATATTCTGGATAAAATTACTACCCGCCAATACTTTACCGGTTTGGTTACTCCCGGCATTAAATTGAATCATGGCTTGTAAAGGCACGTTTAAAAGAGCACCACTCAAACCAATCAGAAAAAACACACCGCCCTGATAAAGAACCGATGAGACCTGGGGCAACAGGATGAGCCCCAGCGCGACGCCCACCGCACCTAATGGAATTAACCCGATATTAATATAGTGAGATGACCATCGACCCGCCAGCACCGATCCCACCATGATACCCACGCCCGCTAACGCCATCGTTCCCTGAATAACGAAAGTGTTATGAACCCCATGATGTGTTTCGGCGACCGCCGGAAAGACAGCCAACATCACCTGACTGACTGACCAAAACAAAGACACGCCAACAATCGATAACCAGATCGTGCGATTTTGATAGATAGATGACAAATTCCAGACCAGTGTTCTTCCGGTTCGATAGGCTTTCCAGTCATAAACAGTCGCACGATCCGTATCGCGGGTTTTGGGTAGCCGGTAGGCCAACACTAACTCAATTAAAGAACCTGCAATCAACAACCACCCCAGCGGTGCAATCTTCTGCAAACTTTGCTCAGGGCTTAACTGAAAAGCACCTTCAACACGCATTTCAAACAGCAACGAAAATACGGCTATACCTGAGAGGATGGCCACCATCGTCACAGCCTGAACCCAGCCATTACCTTCGGTGATGTTTCTTTCCCCCACTAGCTCACGGATAAAGCCATACTTAGCCGGTGAATAGAATGCGCTTTGCAGAGCCAGCACAAATGTCAGGGCAAAAGCTGCGATAAACCAACCCTGAAAATAACAGAGTGTTATCAGCCCTGTGGCCGCTACAGCAGCCCAGGCCGAAAGCTTCATCACCCAATTTTTCGGATACTTGTCTGCCAGAAAGCCCGCAGGAGTGAACAACATAATAAAAGGTAACAGAATCAAACCGTTCACTACCGCAGTCAAAAGAATCTGCAGATCACCGTCATACGCTTTAAACAGAGTGTTTTGAATAATGATCTTATGACCAAGATCCACAAAGGCATTAATAAAGGCGATTGAAATAAAGGCAAGAAAACCACTGATACGAAGAAGTGCTGACATCCTTACGCTCCCTGAAAGGTCACAATAGCGACTGATTTTACCGGCGGTATAGCGGTCATCCCTGAAAGAATAGTACTGAGCATAACACTGCCTCCTATTGAAATAATGAAAGCAGTATTAATCTCCTCCAGCCAGTTCTATACCTAAATAGCTGGAGCATCATATATCGATACTTAAGAGCACAAAAAGCAGTACCCACAAGGTCTCAGTTTAGTTTTAACTGAGTCATACAAGCTATTTACGTGTCAGATACACACCGCATTCTAGGTGATGGGTATAAGGAAACTGATCGAAGATCGCAAAACGCTGCAGAGTATGGGTCTGCGTCAGTGATTTAAGGTTCTCCTGCAGTGTTTCAGGGTTACAGGAGACGTAAACAATATTGTCATATTCTGCAACCTGTTTGACCGTTTCTTCATCCAAACCACTGCGCGGAGGGTCCACCAGCACGGTGCTAAAGTTGTAGCTAGTGAGATCAACCTCACTCTGTTTCAGACGTCGAAACTCTCTGACTCCCTGTAGCGCTTGGGAGAACTCTTCACTGGACATCCGCAGAATTTTTACATTGTCGACCTGATTAGCTTCAATATTATACTGCGCCGCATTGACTGAAACCTTTGCTATCTCGGTAGCGATCACCCGGTCAAAGTTTTGCGCCAACGCCAGTGTGAAATTACCGTTTCCGCAATACAGCTCTACCAAATCTCCACCGGCATCTTGTGTAACGTTTTGAGCCCATTCAAGCATCTGTACACAGACACCACCATTGGGTTGCGTAAAACTATTTTCTACCTGCTTATAAATCAGTTCACGGCCAGCAACCTGCATCTTTTCAATAGCAAAGTCCTGATCTAATACGATCTTTGTTTTACGGCTACGACCAATAAAATGGATACCAAAATGCTGCTTCAGTTTTTTCGCTTCTTCAGTCCAGGCTTCGTCCAGAGGCTTATGATAAAGCAAGCTAATTATCAGCTCACCGCTGAGAGTACTCAGAAAATCAACCTGAAACAGGCGGCGGCGCAGCAATTCATTCGGTCGCAGATAATCCAGCAACTTAAACATCACCTGCTGAATAGGTTCAGAAACCATGGGACAAGTTTCCAGACGACTATGCTGGTGCTTATCTCCTGGCTTAAACATCACATAGTAAAGATCATCTCCTTCATGCCAAACACGAAATTCAGCACGTAAGCGATAGGCGGTTTTTGCCGATTCAAACAACTCCATCGGAGGAAGTTTAAACTCAGCAAACTGCTGTTCGACAGTAGCTTTTTTTTCACTCAGCTGAGCATCATACTGGGATGGATCAACAACAGGCAGCGCCATTTAAACCTCGAATCGAATGAAAGGAAACAGGGCGCGCATTCTAGCAGCCAACACCTCCGACTCCAAGAGAACAGTTGTGCTTAGAAACCTTTAGCCACGCCAGAGGAGAGCTGCAAGGAATAATCTTCAGACATCTGTTGCCATCGACCTAGCTTGTTCTGCAATCCCAGACGATTAATGTAAGTATTGCTTATGGAACTACTAATGTGGCATTCGTTCACATTAACGACATCCGGTAATATAGAGTCCGCCAGATGAACCGCTGTCAGCGGGGTAAACTTTTCACCTGCAGTGGCATTAGGGTTGGAGTGATACAGCACCGCTTCAACTACTTCAGGCGGTAAATTCCAAAGACCCAGCATATAGGCGCCTACTTCCATATGAGTCACGCCCAACCTGAGCTTCTCTATCGCATATAAAGGATGCTCCAGCTGGGTTGATTCCTGCATAACCCGAGTATAATGTTCGGCTTCCCGACTGGCGATTACCAGCATGCCGATGTCTTGTAATAAAGCGGCCAGAAATGCTTTGTCCGCTATTTCTGAACTAACCCTCAGATCACGGCATATCGCCCGGGC
>JAIBCZ010000032.1 GCA_024679645.1 Amphritea sp. | reverse complement strand
ATGCTGATAGAACTTCCTCCGACAACAACAGTTTCCCGCGGCTTGTTATTCAGCTTATCTTCCTTACGCCAGCAAGGCTATCGTATTGTACTGGACGGTTTTGCGTTGCAGAAAGAGCTGTTTCCGCTACTCCGCTTTGCTAATATCATTAAAGTTGATATGGCACGTCCCCCCCGAAGCAAACTGCCGGGAATGTTGAAGGTTTTAAGAAAATTTAAAGGCACGCTGCTGGCGCAAAACACACCTGATTTCAAAACGCTGCAGTTTTGCAAAAGCGCAGGATTCAAGCTGTTTCAGGGTGGCTTTATCAGTAAGCCAGTCGTTATTGAAAAAGACACCATATCGACTAAAAGTACGGCACTTCTCCAGCTTATTAAGGCATTACAAAAGCCAGATATCACTGCTAAACAGATCGAAGGACTGGTTATTCTTGATCCTATCCTCAGCTTTAAGATGCTCAGAGTTATTAATTCAGTCGCCTATAACCTGGAAACTAAGATCGACTCTTTGCAGCAGGCTATTGTAATGCTGGGGCTTGATCAGATCAGAAGCTGGGCGATGATTATTATGCTCAGCAACCAGGATGGGAAACCTGAAGAATGGTCACGTAACCTGATCGCACGGGCGCGTATGTGTGAGTTACTGGCGGAACTTACTCGTGTCGCAAAACCGGAAACCGCTTTTATGGTGGGCATGCTTTCTCAGCTCGACCTACTCCTGGAAACACGACTTGAGGTTATTCTGGATCAGATCTCTATAGATGATGAGGTGAGAGAGGCTGTCCTGAATCATCATGGCCCGATAGGCCAGCTGCTTCATGCGGTTATCAGTTTTGAAAATGGAGAATGGAACGTTGTTAAGCGAAGCGGGATCCCGATGATGTTGTTTAAACCTGCATACCGCCACAGCATTAACTGGACTGAGAGCTCAATGCAGGCAATGCATCAGTAACGCAGCGGTTAGACACAAAAAAAAAGCGCCCAGTGAAGTGACCCCCAATAGTTGGACAACCAACTCTGGGGGTTTTTATGGCAAAGTACAGCAAAGCATTTAAAATTGCTGCAGCTAAGCAATATCTTAACGGTACATCCTCTCTATCATTGGGAGCTGAACTAAACGTTCCCGCTTCTCTGATTCGTTACTGGGGCCAGGTTTACCAGACTCATGGTGATTCAGCTTTTCAACCTCCCATCTCCCCTTATTGTGCACAAGATAAACTCCGTATGCTTAATAAAATGTGGGCAGAACGATGGTCTTTAGGTTATACAAGCGCATACTACAATCTCGTATCCCCTGGTACTCTCCATGTTTGGCAGCGTCGCTATAGGTCTTCAGGCATAAAGGGATTAGAACCCAGTAAGCGCGGAAGAACATTTATGACACAACAGTCGTCGCCCCCTCAGCCTCCCAAAATTAGTGAGATGACGGCCGAGGAAATGCAAAAAGAGCTTGAGTACCTTAGAACGGAGAACGCTGTTCTAAAAAAGTTAGATGCCTTGTACCTGAAAAAACAATCTCAAACCAAGAGAAAGCGTTAATCATTCAGGAACTCAAGGCGACATTTAAGCTGACGCTTCTTTTGAAAGCATGTGAGCTATCACGCAGTGTCTTTTACTATCAATGTCAGGCGTTGCAGAAGCCTGATAATTACGCCCGAGAGAAAGCAGTGATTCGTCAGATCTTTGATGAACACAAGGGACGCTATGGCTACCGACGGATTCTGTTGGCATTACGAGCTTTCGATATATGGTTAAATCATAAGACGGTACGGCGTCTGATGACGGTGCTGAATTTAAAGTCGAAGGTTCGCCCCAAGCGCTATCAATCCTATAAAGGCGATATAGGAAAAGGAGCACCACATGTACTGCAACGTAATTTTGATGCACAGAAGCCTAATGAGAAATGGGTAACGGATGTCACAGAATTTAATGTTAAAGGCCAGAAGGTTTACCTGTCTCCAATCATTGATCTGTTTAATCGGGAAGTAGTGACGTATAGGACAGCAAAGTCTGCACGTTTACCGTTAGTTACAGAGATGCTTGAGGAGGCCGTTGAGGGGCTTAAAGAGAGTGAGTGTCCGATATTTCATAGCGATCAGGGCTGGCAGTATCGAAACCCACTGACGCAGAAAATTCTTTCTGAGAGAGGTCTAACACAGAGTATGTCAAGAAAAGGGAGCTGTTTGGATAATGCGGTTGCCGAAAGCTTTTTCGCCGTACTCAAAACAGAGATGTATCATCAACAAGAGTTTAAGAATGCAGACGACCTGATAAATCAGATCGACGAGTACATCGAGTATTACAATACGAAGCGCATTAAAGTAAAACTTAAAGGCCTGACTCCGGTTGAATACCGAAATCAGGCCTTATTAGCAGCTTAACAAAAAAAGTGTCCAACTTTATGGGGTCACTTCACAGGGCGCTTTTTTTGATTCAGCTTAACCAGAGCCTGTTACAGCTCAGTAATGCCACCCATATACGGAAGCAATACTTCTGGTACTTTAACGCCGCCTTCCGCTGTCTGGTAATTTTCCAGAATGGCAACGAGGGTACGGCCTACCGCCAGACCTGAGCCATTCAGTGTATGTACCAACTCTGGCTTACCGGTTTCTGGGTTACGCCAGCGGGCCTGCATCCGACGGGCCTGGAAGTCTGCCATATTACTGCAGGAAGAGATTTCACGGTATTTCTGCTGGCCGGGTAACCACACTTCAATATCGTAGGTTTTAGCTGCACTGAAGCCAAGGTCTCCACCGCATAACGTCACCACACGGTAAGGCAGGTTTAGTTTCTGCAAGATGTTTTCAGCATTACCGATTAACTCTTCCAGCGCATCCCAGGATTTGTCTGCTTCAACAATATGAACCAGCTCAACTTTCTCAAACTGATGCTGTCGAATCATGCCTCGGGTATCACGACCATGGCTGCCCGCTTCACTACGGAAACAAGGCGTATGAGCTACAAATTTTAATGGCATTTGTGCCGCGTCAATGATCTCGTCGCGAACGATATTGGTAACAGGTACTTCAGCTGTAGGGATCAGATAGTAGTCACGTTCACCCGGAACTTTAAACAAATCTTCTTCAAATTTAGGCAACTGTCCGGTGCCACGTAGCGAGTCAGCGTTAACCAGATACGGTACGTAAGTCTCTTCATAGCCATGTTCGGCGGTATGAGTATCCAGCATAAACTGGATCAGTGCCCGGTGCATACGAGCAATACCACCACGCAGAACAGCAAAACGAGCACCTGTTATTTTAGAGGCGCTCGCAAAATCCAGCCCACCATTCTGCTCACCCAGATCAACATGATCTTTAGGCTCAAAATCTTGTGCGGTCGGTTCACCCCATTTACGGATCTCGATATTGTCGTCTTCAGTTACGCCAGGCGGCACCGATTCATGCGGAATATTTGGCATGCCCATCAATAGAGCATCCATCTTATCCTGTACGCTCTTAAGCTGTTCTTTAGCGCTATCTAACTGCTCACCCAGGGTGCTGACTTCGGCCAGCAATGGCTGGATATCTTCGCCAGCAGCTTTTGCTTTACCGATGTTCTTAGAGCGGGTATTACGCTCACTTTGCAGGCGTTCTGCCTCAACCTGAACTTCGCGGCGCTGGGTTTCCAGTGCGTTAAACTCATCAACGGGAAATTGATAGCCTTTTATGGTCAGCAGCTGCGCTACTTCTTCCGGGTTTGAACGAATATTTTTTGGATCTAGCATGATGTCAGATACAACCTTAAAGTCAGAACAGGCGAGTAAACCATAAACCGCCGTACAAAGCGGTTATGCAGAGCACTACGCTCAGAATAATGTAAATTGCGGCCGACATTATATGCCCTTCTTGCAGCATGGTCACGGCCTCCAGTGAGAAGGTAGAAAAAGTTGTAAAGGCGCCCAAAAAACCAACCATCAAAATAGGTCTGAATTCAGGGCTGATACGAGCTTTTTCCATAATAATAACAAAACAAATACCCATCAGAAACGACCCCAGCACGTTACACAACATAGTGCCGTAAGGTAATCTGAATTGAGCATTATTAACGGCTACAGCACTCACCCAATAGCGGGCAAGTGCACCAACCGCACCACCGGCAGCAATTGAAAACAGGTGTAGCATGAGCTATTCCTTATATCGTTGATTATGACTGGATTGATCCAGTGCTTTCAGGTGCTTTAGCTTTTCACCGATACGAATCTCTAAGCCTCGGGGTTCGGGCTGATAATATTGCCGGTCAGCGATCTCTTCTGGCAAATATACCTCCCCTGCTGCATAGGCATCGGGCTCATCATGAGCATAGCGATATTCTGCGCCGTAGCCTAAGTCTTTCATAAGGTTAGTAGGTGCATTTCGCAGGTGCTCTGGCACTTCATAACCAGGATCGTTGCGGACATCAGACATCGCTTGATTAAAAGCACGATATACCGCATTACTCTTAGGCGCGCTGGCACAATAGATGGCAGCCTGGGCGATTGCCCGTTCGCCTTCTGCAGGCCCAACCCGCTCGAAAGCATCCCAGGCTGACAAGGCAACCTGCATCGCCCGGGGATCCGCATTACCGATATCCTCAGATGCGATTGCTACCAGGCGGCGGGCAATATACAGGGGATCACAACCCCCATCCAACATCCGGCAGTACCAATATAACGCACCATCGGGAGACGAGCCCCGCACTGATTTATGAAATGCTGAGATCATATCGTAAAACAGATCTCCCTGCTTATCGTAGCGCCGGGCACTGGATTTAAGCACTTCCTCAATAATTTGCGGTCCGATGGTATACACAGAACCATCAAAGTCAGCCAGATCCGCAGCAATTTCCAGCAAGTTTAATCCACGACGACCGTCACCATCAGCGGCTGAAGCCAGCTTTTCCAGTGCTCCATCTTCGAAGACTAAAGGTTGCTGTGTAATACCGTGTTCCCGGTCACTCAAGGCTCGCTGCAGGAGAGACTGAATATCGGTAAGCTCGAGACTGCGCAGCAGATAGACACGCGCACGAGACAGTAATGCGTTGTTCAATTCAAATGATGGGTTTTCTGTTGTAGCACCGACAAACAAAAAAGTACCATCTTCTATAAAAGGCAAAAAGGCATCCTGCTGCGATTTATTAAAGCGATGCACTTCATCTACAAAAAGAATAGTTTTACGGCCAGACTGTGCTTTCACTTGCTGTGCCTGATCGACAGCAGCACGAATATCCTTAACGCCGGACAGAACCGCTGAAAGGATTATAAAATGGGCGTCAACCTGATGTGCCAGCAACCGAGCCAGCGTGGTCTTGCCTACTCCTGGAGGGCCCCAGAGTATCATAGAATGAACCGTTCCCTGCTCCAGTGCTTTACGCAAAGGTTTATCTGTCCCCAGCAGATGTTGCTGACCACAATATTCCTCAAGGGTGCGAGGTCGCATCCGTGCGGCCAGAGGCTCATAACTGGGTTGCAGGTCGTCGAACAGATCAGCCATTAGTTGGCGCTCTCAGCTTGGTTTTCGATAATAACATCGGTTCCTTCCGGTGGACTAAAGCTAAAAGCCTCATCTGAGAAGTCAGGATTAAGCTTTTGATTTTCAAATAATATTGATGTCCTCTGCCTCAGAGAATCTTCCATCTGAAGCTCTTTGATCAGACCATCGGTAAAGAGTAATCGAATGCGGGTAAATACACTCGCTTCATCAATCGGCAGAAGCTCAAATAACAGGTTATTATCCTTCTCCTGGAGTAAACGTATCTTATATTCAGCTTGCAGCTCATCGATCTGACCATTGAGGATCAGAGCCGGAACACCGGTATCGTTTTCTGACACCTGGCGGCGCGTTGCCTGCTCCAGGTCAGGGTCATAGATCCACAAGGTTTCACCATCGCTCACCAGTGTTTGGGGAAAAGGCTGTAACGCTATCCAGCTAAAACGGTTTGGCTTAGCCAGCAGTAAAGTTCCGCGAGACTCTTCCATACGCCGGGAATCCTCACTGCCTGATACCTGGTCAAAATCAGCACTAAAGCTTTCAAAGCCTGCTAGTAAACTGTTAAGCTGAGAGCCTGCATCCTCTTCAATATCAGCCAGTGATGAAAAGCTCAGCGTGCAACCCAATAGCACGGCCGTTAATGTCTTTAATATCATCTTTAATCCTTAGGGGGTGGCGGTGCCAGAACTTCCCGGGCGCCATTATGGCCAGCCTGAGTAACCACTCCTGCCGCCTCCATTGATTCAATCATTCGTGCGGCCCGGTTGTAGCCTATTTTCAACTTACGCTGAACCGATGAGATAGAGGCTTTACGGGTCTCTGTGACAAAGGCTACCGCTTCATCGTACAACGCATCCTGTTCATCGTCTGCATCACCGCCGGCAAAGCCTCCTCCGCCTTCAACAACGTCAGACAGGTCGGTAATCAGATAATCCGGTGCGCCGATTTTCTTCCAGGACTCAACCACCCGATGAACCTCATCATCACTAACAAAAGCACCGTGTACCCGGTTCGGCAGACTACTTCCTGCGGGCAGGTAAAGCATGTCACCGTTCCCCAGCAGGTGCTCTGCGCCACTCTGGTCAAGCACTGTGCGAGAATCGATCTTAGAGGACACCTGAAAGCCGATTCGAGTAGGAATGTTGGCCTTAATCAAACCTGTAATAACGTCCACTGAGGGTCGCTGAGTGGCTAGAATCAGGTGAATACCTGCCGCACGCGCTTTCTGGGCGATACGGGCGATCAGTTCTTCTACCTTTTTACCGACCACCATCATCATGTCGGCAAACTCATCGATACAAACGACGATATAGGGAAGCGTTTCCAAATAGGGTGCCGGCGCATCAGAGGGCAATCCCTCCTCTTCAGGATTCCAGAGAGGATCGAGTAAAGGTTCGCCCCGGTCACGAGCTTCTGTCACCTTATCGTTATAACCGGCAATATTCCGCACGCCCATTTTGGACATCAGTTTATAGCGTCGTTCCATCTCGGCAACGCACCAGCGCAAGCCTCCGGCCGCCTCTTTCATATCGGTGATAACCGGCGCCAACAGATGTGGAATACCTTCGTAGATAGAGAGCTCGAGCATTTTCGGGTCAACCAGCATCAGCCGGACTTCATCGGGCGTCGCCTTGAACAGTAAGCTGAGCAGCATAGCGTTCACACCAACGGACTTACCGGAACCTGTGGTACCCGCAACCAGTAAGTGCGGCATTTTGGCCAGATTTGCGACGACCGGATTACCGGCTATGTCATTACCCAGGCCAAGCGTCAGTTTAGATGAAGCCTCTTTGTAAGGCTTAGAATTAAGCACTTCACTGAGGCGCACCATCTGCCTTTCTTCATTAGGGATCTCTATACCGATAACAGATTTACCGGCAATGACCTCGACTACCCGGACGCTCATCACCGCCATAGAGCGAGCCAGGTCTCTGGCAAGGTTAGTAATTCGACTGGCTTTTACACCCGGTGCAGGCTGCATCTCAAAGCGAGTGATAACCGGTCCCGGGTTTACTTCAACTACCTCAGCAACGATACCAAAATCTTTCAGCTTGCTTTCAAGCAACCGCGACATCTGTTCCAGTTGCTCATCGCTGTAACAATGGCCTTGCTTCAGCTCAGGTGCATCCAACAGGTCCATTGAGGGGATTTTTCTGCGAGGCTGCCGTTTACGGGCAGCGGGCGTAATGTGGTCTAATCCCAGCTCGCTGTCTTTCATCGGTGTGTGCGCCTCTGAAAGCGGTACCACCTTAAGGCTTTTACGATCTATAGCTTCCGGATCATTGTCTGAAAGCGGGTCTGATCCGTGAGCAAACTCAGGATCAACTGTATCTGCACCCCGGGGTATAGCCTGGCCATCGGCTTGAAAAATATCTTCAGGAGAAACATCCATTGTTGTCGATGTGACTGCAGGCGACCTCTGTACTTTCTTTACAGGCTTATCTGTTACTGAAACCATAGGGGCGCTTTCGGACTTAAATTCTGGCAAAGAGTCATCAACTGGCAAAGAGTCATCAAAAGACAGGTTTCCTGCCTCAACGGCTGATTGAGAGAAAACCGGTTCCCTGCGCGCTGCGCCAGGTGAAACCTCATCGGAGCCGGCCTGAATTAAACTATCTGAAGGCCCGTGCCGTGCCGCTGCGCGAAGTAGATTCCGCTTTTCTTCATCCTCACTTGCATAAGGATTAATTTCTTCAGGTACGGCTTTCTCACGGGGTGAGGGTTTAAGCTTTGCGCCCAATCCAAACACTGCCCTGCCCAGCTGCTCCAGTAACTGAGACCAGGACAGCTCCAGAAGTAACGTAAAACCAAACAACAATGCTGTCCAGAGCACCACCGAACTGCCAATCAGACTAAACAGCGACACCGCCAGATCTGATACAGCCTGTCCAACCAGCCCCCCCATACTGAACGGTAGCTGGCCATCAGCATTTGACAGATGAGTCGCCGCCAGAGTTGCCAGACTTAATAGTACCAACAGAGCGCCTGTGATCCGGAGCATCATAAAGGGAATGCCATCCAGTAGCGCAATGTGACTACGGAACATAAAACGCAGCGCTGGCAAAAAAAGCATCAGCGGAATAAGCCAGGCAGCCAGACCAAAAATAGAGAGCGACAGATCGGCCAGCCATGCACCAACATATCCTGTAAAGTTACGTGCCTCAGGTTGATATCCGAGATGAGACCAGCCCGGGTCTCGACTGTCGTAGCCTGCCAGCGCTAATAACAGGAACACAGCAAAACCTATAATAACGATAAGCCCGCCCTCTTTAACAACCTGGCTAAGCAGGTCAGAAAAGGAGGCATCCTTAAGTTCTCTGGATTTTGATTCAGTATTGTTTGTTTCGCCACTATGAGCCAAGAAAAAGTTCCTTACGCCTATCCATAAAAATTCCTTCAAAAATAACATATTTCAGCGCAGCTCCCCAGCGACAAAACTGACTTTTATAGCCTATGTTCAGCTTAGCGGACATGACTGAGCAGAAACTGAACAAACTTATATATTTCCAGTACCTTGCAGCTGTTGAGCTTATGACCTGACAGGGAATAAAAAATTCAGACTTAATCGCTGTTTTGTCCTTAACAGGAAACGGGCATAATAGGCGCCAACAATAAGCGTAAACAGATAACGGATCACCAATGAGCGAAATACAACACCATAAATTAATTATTCTGGGCTCTGGTCCAGCCGGTTATACCGCCGCAGTTTACGCTGCCCGTGCAAACTTAAACCCAATAGTCATTACCGGTATGCAAGCTGGCGGACAATTAACGACAACCACTGACGTCGATAACTGGCCCGGTGACGTTGAAGGCGTGCAGGGGCCAGAGCTGATGCAACGCATGCAAGCCCATGCTGAGCGTTTCGATACTCAGGTTATTTTCGACCATATCAATGAAACAGATCTACAAGAACGCCCGTTTCGTCTCAAAGGCGATATGGGTGAGTACAGCTGTGATGCATTAATCATCTGCACCGGCGCTTCGGCCCAGTATCTTGGTCTGCCCTCCGAAGAAGCATTTATGGGTAAAGGCGTAAGCGCCTGTGCAACCTGTGATGGTTTCTTTTATAGAGGCCAGAAAGTGGCCGTTATTGGCGGTGGAAACACGGCGGTTGAAGAAGCTCTATACCTGTCTAATATCGCCGCTGAAGTCACCCTCATTCACCGTCGCGATAGTCTTCGCTCTGAAAAAATCCTGCAGGACAAAATTCTGGAACGTGCCGCAAACGGTAATATCAACATCGTCTGGAACCATCAGCTTGATGAAGTTTTAGGGGATGATATGGGTGTAACAGGCATCCGTATCAAAAGCACTGAAGATGACTCAACTCAGTCACTAGAGCTACAGGGGGTATTCGTTGCAATTGGTCACAAGCCTAATACAGAGTTGTTTGCCGATCAGCTGGCAATGAACGATGGCTATCTGAAGATACACTCAGGCACTGACGGCAACGCAACTCAAACCTCGATAGAGGGTGTATTTGCGGCTGGCGATGTGGCTGATCATATTTATCGTCAGGCAATTACTTCTGCCGGTTTTGGCTGCATGGCTGCTCTGGATGCTGAACGCTATCTGGATAACCAGGAATAAGCCTGACTTTCTATGATTCCCTGGCTTAACCCACACAGCACTGAGTTCCCTCCCGTCAGCGACGCATTGGATGAGCCTAATGGGTTGCTCGCTGCCGGTGGTGACCTCAGTACTCAACGCCTGATTGAAGCCTATCGGCGGGGAATCTTTCCCTGGTTCAATCCCGGTGAGCCTATTTTATGGTGGTCACCAGATCCGCGTTGCACACTTGCGCCGGCGGATATTCATATCTCCCGGAGCCTCCGTAAAGCTATTCGCAAAACGGAGTTTGAGATCACCTTCGATCAGGCGTTTGTTGAGGTAGTTGAAGCCTGTGCCGCTCCCAGGCAGTACAGTTCAGATACCTGGATAAGTGATCAGATGCTGGAGGCTTATACAGACCTGCACCATCGGGGACACGCGCATTCAGTAGAACTGTGGCAACAGGGTAATTTAGTCGGCGGATTATATGGCATCGGCATGGGACGACTTTTTTTCGGCGAATCTATGTTTAGCAAAACAACAAACGCATCTAAGATAGCATTTGTTTTTTTTGCCAGACAATTAGAAAAATGGGGCTATGCTTTAATTGATTGCCAGATTGAAAATGATCATCTGACAAGCCTGGGAGCAAGCACGATCACCAGAGCAGAGTTTCAGAACTATCTCATGCAAAACTTAGCGCCGGAAATCTGCCACAATTGGCGGTTTGATATAGATAAAGAAGATGTGGTGAGAACTGAGTGAGCAACCTGAAAACCCTCCACTTTTATGCTACACCAGAACATGAATGTAGCTATCTTGAAGGATTCGATGCAAAGACGTTATTTGTTGATCCTCAGGAGATTATCAGCACTGACGCTTATAGCCAGCTGTCTGATCTTGGGTTTCGTCGCAGCGGAAAGCATATATATCGCCCTTACTGCAGCCATTGCCAGGCTTGCATCTCTGTTCGAGTCAATGGTCGTGAATTTATACCCAGCAAAAGCCAGAAAAGAGTCATTAACAAGAATAAAGACCTTACTGCTGCTGCTGTTCCAGCTCAATTTACCGATGAATACTACGCACTCTATGCGAATTATATAAACATCCGCCACAGTGACGGTGATATGTATCCACCGACGCCTGAGCAATTTAGCGCGTTTCTGATCGAAGGCGGACAGCAAGGCTGTTTTTACGAATTCAGAGACTCACAGGGTAAGCTGGTCGCATTGGCGGTAACTGATTATCTGACTCAGGGCCTTTCGGCGATTTATACTTTTTTTGACCCTGAAGAGAGTAGCCGAAGCCTGGGAAGTTACGCAATCCTCTGGCAGCTTCAAGAGGTCAAACGCCTCGAGCTTGAATACCTATACCTGGGCTATTGGATTAGAGAATGCCAGAAAATGTCCTATAAAGTAGCCTACAACCCCCTTGAGATGCTACTTCATGGACAATGGATTCATGTGGATTAGCAAAAACCGTTAAATCTCTTTGATAATTATAGAAAAGTAAGGCAGAATACTGCGCTGCAAAATGTAGAGTTTGCAATTAATTTAATTTAGGTAGGTAGAATGGCTAAAGAAGACAGCTTTGAAATGGAAGGCGTTGTGACCGACACTCTGCCTAACACAATGTTTCGGGTAGAACTCGAAAACGGTCACGTTGTAACCGCACACATCTCAGGCAAAATGCGAAAGAACTACATCCGCATCCTGACCGGTGACAAAGTAAAGGTCGAGCTAACACCTTACGACCTTACCAAAGGGCGCATTACCTACCGCGCACGCTAATAAAAAAACGGCCTACGGGCCGTTTTTTTTATCTCTAACTTAAAGTGAATCCGTTGAATTAAGCGGCCACTACCGCATTAATCTCAATTTCATTATCACTATTCACGATGATATCGACCTCACCCCCTCCTTCGGCCAGCTCGCCAAACAAAATCATCTCTGCCAATGGCTTCTTGAGCTTCTCCTGAATTAAACGCTTCATCGGCCGGGCACCCATCATTGCATCATAGCCTTTATCAGCAAACCACTGACGAACATCATCATCTACATTCAGCACCACAGCCTTATCGTCAAGCTGCGCCTGAAGCTCGGTCAGGAATTTATCGACCACACCCGTAATAACAGCAGGCGATAGCGACTTGAACTGAATAATGCCATCCAGCCGATTACGAAACTCAGGGGTGAAGAGCTTTTTAATTGCCTCCATACCATCAGTTGTATTGTCTTGTTGGCTGAAACCGATGGAGGTTCGAGCCATTTGCTCAGCACCAGCATTGGTTGTCATCACCAGTATGACGTTACGGAAATCAGCTTTACGGCCATTGTTATCGGTCAATGTACCGTTATCCATCACCTGCAGTAGCAGGTTGAAAACCTCGGGATGTGCCTTTTCTATCTCATCCAGCAGGAGCACCGCATGAGGTGATTTCGTTACCGCTTCAGTCAACAAACCGCCCTGATCGTAGCCAACATAACCGGGGGGCGCTCCAATTAAGCGAGAGACCGTATGACGTTCCATATACTCAGACATATCAAAACGGATCAACTCAATTCCCATAATGCGCGCTAGCTGGGTTGTTACCTCTGTTTTACCGACGCCAGTAGGCCCGGAAAAGAGGAATGAACCGACCGGCTTATTTGGCTCATTAAGGCCAGCACGAGACAACTTAATCGCTGCGGATAACGTATTGATCGCCTCATCCTGTCCGAGAACAACCATTTTAAGGTTACTGTCGAGCTTTTTGAGCTGCTCCTTATCGGAAGCTGATACACTTTTAGCGGGTATTCTGGCAATCTTTGCCACAACCACTTCCACTTCACGAACATCGATAATAGCGCTGCGCTCATTCTCTTTTAACAGCTGCTGGTAAGCGCCCGCCTCATCAATAACATCTATAGCCTTATCAGGCATGTGCTTATCGTTGATATAACGATCAGCCATCTCAGACGCGGCGCGCAACGCTTCATCGGTATAACTGACATTATGATGACCCTCAAAACGACTCTTCAGACCATGCAGAATTTTAATAGTGTCTTCAACTGAAGGCTCAAGAACATCGACCTTTTGGAAGCGTCTTGCAAGCGCCCTGTCTTTTTCAAAAATACCACGAAATTCCTGGAATGTTGTCGAACCTATGCAGCGAAGCTGGCCAGAACTCAACAAAGGCTTCAATAGGTTAGAGGCATCCATCGAACCACCAGATGCAGCGCCAGCCCCAATGATGGTGTGAATCTCATCGATAAACAGGATGGCGTGTTCCTGATTTTTAATTTCGTTTAGCAGGCCTTTTAAGCGCTTTTCAAAGTCTCCCCGGTACTTAGTACCGGCCAGCAACGCCCCTAAATCAAGCGAATAAACCGTACTGGACGCAATAACATCAGGCACCAATCCTTCGACAATATGCTTCGCAAGACCTTCAGCTATCGCGGTTTTACCAACGCCTGCCTCGCCCACAAGCAGCGGGTTATTCTTACGTCGCCGGGACAAAATCTGTATAACACGCTCAACCTCATCATCACGGCCTACCAGAGGATCTATGCGTCCGGACATCGCCTGTTCATTAAGGTTAACTGAAAAATTAGCGAGGGGGCTTTTGTCTTTTTCGACAGCAGTATCACCTTCCAGCAATCCTTCTTCGCTGGCATGACCATCGTTTTCTTCAATTTTTGAGATACCATGGGAGATGTAGTTAACAACATCTATTCTTTCTATACCTTGCTGATTCAATACATAAACAGCCTGGCTCTCTTGCTCGCTGAAGATAGCCACCAAAACATTAGCGCCATTTACCTCCCCCTTACCCGATGACTGCACATGAAAAACAGCTCGCTGCAAGACACGCTGAAAACCCAGTGTAGGCTGCGTTTCAATATCAGGAATATCATCTGGTAGTAAAGGGGTTGTATCTTCGATAAACGCACTCAGCAAACTGCGCATTTTATTAAGATCGACACCGCAAGCATCAAGCACTGCCCGTGCTTCTGAGTTATCGAGCAGAGCCAGTAACAGGTGCTCTACTGTCATAAATTCATGACGTTTAGCCCGCGCATTTTTAAAGGCGACGCTAAGCGTATCTTCAAGCTCTTTATTTAACATACCTAATGCTCCGCTACGCTTTTTCTACTTCACACAATAGAGGGTGGTTACACTCTCTGGCATATTGATTGACTTGAGTTGCTTTAGT
>JAIBCZ010000209.1 GCA_024679645.1 Amphritea sp. | reverse complement strand
GTATCATGGGAGATACACACGTTCTTAGTTTCCATGTAGAAATCAAAGCTCCAGTCACCACCGTCACGGCCGATACCGGACATCTTCACACCACCGAAAGGTGATGGCAGGTTACGGTTGTTCTCAGAGTTAACCCACAACATACCCGCTTCAACTTTATCCGCCATGCGCATCGCGCAACCGGTGTTGCTGGTCCAGATGTAGCCTGCCAGACCGTAGATAGTATCATTAGCCAGCTGCACTGCTTCCTCTTCAGTATCAAATTCGATAGCCGTCAGAACCGGGCCAAAGATCTCTTCCTGAGCGATACGCATGCTGTTCTTCGCTTCAACAAACAGGGTCGGTGTTACATAGTTACCCGGGCCCATTTCGTCACGCAGTGACTTACCACCTACAGCGATGGTCGCCCCATCCTGCTTCGCAATATCAAAGTAGCTGGTTACTTTCTCGTAGTGACCGGTATGTACCAACGGACCTACTTCAGTTTCCGGATCCAGAGAGTGACCAACCTTCAGATTAGCAACACGCTCTTTCAGGGCAGCCAGGAACTTATCCTTGATACCACTCTGAACCAGCAGACGGCTAGAGCTGGTGCAACGCTGACCGTTCAGACTGTAGATCATGAAAACAACGGCATCCAGGGCACGATCAAAGTCAGCATCGTCGAAAACAATAACCGGGTTCTTACCACCCAGTTCAAGGTGCAGGCGCTTCAGTGTCGAAGCGGTCTGAGCCTGAATCATTTTACCCGTAGCCGAATCACCCACCAGCGCAACGGCTTTAATAGCAGGATGCTCTGTCAGTGCTTTACCCGCCACCGTACCGAAACCGTTAACCATGTTCCAGACACCCTTTGGTAGACCAGCAGCTTCAGCACACTCAGCCAGAATAGCACCGGTCAGGGGGCTCAACTCAGCAGGCTTATGTACAACGGTACAACCGGCAGCCAGCGCTGGCGCTATCTTCCAGGTAGACAGCATAAACGGCGTGTTCCACGGCGTAATCACTGCTACCGGACCGATAGGGTTACGGACGGTGAAGTTAGTGTGCTCTGCCTGATGCAAAGACAAACCGTTACGCGCTTCCGGCGCCTGATCAGCAAAGAAACGGAAGTTTGCAGCACCACGAACAGCAGCCTGACGCATAAAGCGCAGAGGCTGACCACAGTCCATAGACTCAACCATGGCGATCTCTTCAGCACGTTTTTCCAGCTCGTCACCCAGACGGTGCAGAATTTTCTTACGCTCTGCACCCGGTGTTGCAGCCCAGTCAGCAGCGGCAGCCGCCGCCGCTTCACAGGCAGCGTTTACATCTTCAGTAGTCGCCGCAACGACTTTACCCAGATAGCTCTGATCGGTGGGTGAAGTATTGTCAAAGGTATTCGCTTCAGTACCCTGAGTCCACTCGCCATTGATAAACAGGCCCAGTGGGTTTTCTTTAAAACGTGCCAGATAGCCGTCGGCTTTCTCAAGATTTTGCTTCAGTTGTTCACTCATAACGTCATTCACCTCAATATTTGTCGCCGTAGAACGCTTCTTCAGACACGATATAGGTTGTCAGGGCACCGATCTTTTCAATTTCACACACCACGGTATCACCCGGCTGCATATCTTTAAGACCTTCTGGTGTACCGGTTGCGATCATATCACCTGGCTTCAGGGTCATGATCTTACTCAGGTATTCAACCAGGAAAGGCACATCGAAAATAATATCGGCAGTGGTACCGTCCTGAGTCAGCTCACCATTTACATGAGTCGTTACTTTCAGGTCAGAGATATCGCCTACATCGTCCTTATCGATCAGCCATGGGCCGATTGGCAGCAGGGAATCACGGCTCTTAACCCGCAGGTTAGGACGGTAGTAATTTTCCAGATAGTCACGGATAGCAAAATCGTTACAGACGGTATAACCCGCAATGTAATCCATCGCATCTTCACGAGCGATATTCTTACCTTCTTTACCGATAACCGCTACCAGCTCACATTCGTAATGCTGGAAATCGATGTTATCCGGACGGTAAGCATTCTGTTTATTACCGGTCAGAGTGTTAGTACCCTTGAGGAATACCAGCGGCTCTTTTGGTGGCTCGAATGCCAGCTCACGGGCGTGATCTGCATAGTTCAGACCCAGGGCAAAAATAGTACCCGGCTCTTTAATCGGGCTCAGCCAGGTTACATCGGCTTCATTGATCAGCTGACCATCAGCTTTTGACTTCAGTTGACCATTATCCTCAACGGTTACATCCAATTCGGAGCCGTTCAAAAGTACGCGTGCGTGTTTCATGCTTTAAGCTCCTGTTATTGACCCAGCTGGTTGTTAAGAGATACAACACCGGCGATTTCAGAGGTAACCTTGTCGCCCTTGGCAACAGCGGCGCGCTGACCCGGGAATGCCACAGCGATCACTTCGCCCGGCTGCAAAGTCATGATGTAGGAAATAGTGCTAATCAGTTCAGCAACACCACGTACCGTACGGCTCATTGGCATTTCGTTAACCACTTCACCATTAACTTTAGTGATCACAGACAGCGTCTGTGGATCAGTAATATCAGATGCAGGAACCACAGCACCACCGATCGGTGCGGACCCGTCCAGGCACTTACCTTTGATATCAGGACGGTAGTAGCTCTTCTCTGGCAGAGAAAAATCGTGAACCAGCGTGTAGCCGCCAACATAATCCAGAGCTTCTTCCGGGCTTACACGGCAGCACTCTTTACCAAAGACAACCGCCAGAGATGCTCCGACGACCATCTCCTCAGCTGGCTGACCTTCAGTCACGGCCCACTCAACTTCAGCACCTTCAGTGCTCCAGGTATTGTGCGGTTTGAAATACAGTACTGGCTGCGTTGGTGCACTCTTGTAAGGTGCTTCACCAAATTCTGCCTGCATCGCGTTAAACTGATCGGAATCATTCAGCGCAACACAAACCAACTTACCTTTAACGATTGGATTGTTAGTCATTTATCTCTACCTAAAATTAATAACCGCTTGAGCCAGTAGACTCAGCTTTGTTTTCGCCAGACTTAAAGCTATCTGCCAGTTGCTTTGCTGCATTACTCAGCAACAGAGTATCAACACCGATACCCACAAACTTAGCACCTTTAGCCACATAATCATGAGCTTTAGCTGGATTGATACAGAGCAGACCACCGGCCTTGCCTGCATCATTAATAACCTTCAGACCATTTTCGATCGCGGCAACCACTTCCGGATGATCCGGGTTACCAATATGCCCCATTGAAGCGGACAGATCAGACGGGCCTATAAAGACCGCATCAACGCCATCAACCGCAGCGATCTCTTCAAGATTCGCCATCGCAGTAACGGTTTCAGCCTGAACGATAAGACAGATCTCATCATTAGCTTTCTGCAGGTAACCCGGAATCCGGTTCCAGTTAGCAGCACGGGCCAGAGAACTACCTAAACCACGAATACCTTGTGGTGGATACTTAACCGCTTTAACCAGCTCTTTAGCCTGCTCAGCGGTATCGCACATAGGCACCAGTACTGTCTGAGCACCGATATCCAGAATACGCTTCAACAGCGCCGTACGGCCCTCTTCAGGACGTACAATAGCCGGCACACCGTAAGGTGCTATTGCCTGCAGATGACGCATCGTTGAATCCAGCTCGAACGGCGCGTGTTCGCTATCGATCAGCAGCCAGTCAAAGCCTGAGCCTGCAACGATCTCAGCACAGCTTGAATCAGGCAGACCCAACCACAGGCCCCACATAGGCTTATCGCCTTTGAGGCCCTGCTTAAATTTATTCACAGGAAGATCCATAACGCCCTCTTATACAAATTTCACAGAGATACCGCCCAATGGGCCGTAATCAGCATGAACCGTATCACCGGCCTTCACAGGCACAGGCCGGGTGAAAGATCCGGACAGAACAACCTGACCCGGCTCCAGCGCTACACCGTGCGGTGCAAAGCGCTTGCACACCCAGGAGATGCCGTTAGCAGGATGACCCAATACACCGGCAGCAAGACCCGTTTCTTCAATCTGACCATTTAAATACAGTAAAGCACCAGCCCAGCGCAGATCCATGTCCATCGGTTTGATTGGACGACCACCCAGAATAATACCGGCGTTTGCCGCGTTATCAGCGATAGTATCGTATACCTTGCGGGTATAGCCCGTCTCAGGGTCGGTACGATGACAACGTGCGGCAATCAGCTCAAGCGATGGGATGACATAATCAGTCGCATTCAATACATCAAAGATAGTGACATTTTCACCTTCCAGACGATCTTTAAGCACAAATGCCAGCTCTACTTCGATACGCGGATCAGGGAAATCAGAGGCTTTAATTTCGGCCCCGTCAGCGAAAAACATATCATCCAGCAGCACACC
>JAIBCZ010000123.1 GCA_024679645.1 Amphritea sp. | reverse complement strand
CTGTTTTTTTGTTCGACAGAATATAACCTTGAAAAATTGGCTGAAGCGGTGCAAAAACAGTTTCCGGATATATTGGTTGCTGGTTGCACAACCGCGGGAGAGATTACCGCGGAAGGTTATGACCAGGGCTCTATTTCTGCGGTTGGCTTTTCTTGTGAAGCATTTGCCGCCAGTGGTGTGCTGCTGGAAAGCCTGGATAATTTTACTTTCAATGATGCCCAGGGTGTGGTGCAGGAGCTATCTGAAAGCTGCATGGCGCAGCAGATCGCACCGATTAAAGATCACAGCTTTGCTCTGACGCTATTTGATGGTTTGTCGACGCAGGAAGAAAAAGTCTTGATTACCCTGGACTCTGCGCTGGGGAGTATTCCCCATTTCGGTGGTTCAGCAGGCGATGATATCTGTCTTGCCAATACGCATGTTTATTTCAACGGTGCGTTTCATACGGATGCCGCCGTCATTATTCTTGTGAATACCTGTTGTGAATTCAGAGTGTTCAGTGGGCATCATATGGACAGTCGGGAAAGTAAACTGGTCGTGACCGAAGCGGATAGCGATCAGCGGCGGGTGCTGGAACTGAATGCAGAGCCTGCCGCGCTGGAGTATGCACGGGTGGTCGGTTTACCATTAGAGGAGTTGAACCATCACGTCTTTGCGCTCAATCCGATTGCTGTTCGAATTGGTGATGAATACTTTGTTCGTTCGATTCAAAGCGTCAATAGTGACCTGAGTCTGACTTTTTATTGCGCAGTCGAGAACGGCATCGTACTTACCCTGATGCAACCAGGTGAAATGGTGCCCTTGCTGGACCAGCAATTGACCCGGGAGGAAAGTGCTCTGGGAGAACACCTGTTGACGCTTGGCTGTGATTGTTTCTTGCGGCGACTAGAGGCTGAGCTCAGAGGCGAGAGTGAACGGATTTCTGAACTAATGCAGCGTCATCGGGTGGTTGGGTTTAATACTTATGGTGAGCAAGTAGATGGCATGCATGTTAACCAGACATTTACCGCCGTCGCGATTGGGAGAAAGGTATGATTGATGAGGTGAAGCCTCAATCTACAGACCTCACTGACCGTATTGAAGCGCTAGAGCGTGAAAACAGGAAGCTTCAGAAAATTAACAAGGTACTTATCGAGCGGGTTGAGGTTAGCGCCACAACGCGTACTGATCCGTATGCAGCATTTGAACACTCAGTTGTCCTGGCTGAGCAGGTGCGTGAACGGACCGCTGCATTGAATATCGCGCTGAGTGATCTGAAAACCAGTAACACCGCACTGAGTCAGGCAAAGCAGCAGGCCGAAGTAGCCCATCAGCGACTAACTGATGGTATTGAGAGTATTTCTGACGCCTTTGTACTGTTTGACAGCGATCGTCGTATTGTTTTGTATAACAGCAAATTTGAGTCTGTGTGGGCGGGTATCGGCGTTGCCATACAGCAGGGTTTAGGGATTCAGGAAATTCGGCTTCTGGCAGATCAGCACAAGTTGATTGCAGAGGAGTATCGGGGTGATGAAACTGACAATTCAGTTTTTTACCGTCTTAATGATGGTCGTTGGTTTCAGGTTAGCGAACGCGGCACGCTGGATGGCGGTTTAGTTATCCTCTATACCGATATTACCGAACTGAAACAGAATGAAAGGGCCCGTCGGGAACGGGCGTTGGCTGATAAGTCCAAGGTATTACAAAATACGGTCGACAACCTCTCCCAGGGTGTTGTGCTGATTAATGCCGCTGGGCATCTTGAAGTGTGGAATCAGCGCTTCCTTGAGTTGTCAGGCTTTACAGAAGCGGAATTGAACACACAGCCGCTTTTTGGTGATCTTATCGCTCAGTGTGAGTTAATTCTGTTAACGCCATTTAGCAATCACCATAGTAGCAATGGGACCATCGAACTTGAGCAGAGTTTACGAAATGGTCAGGTTATCGAGATACGTACTCATCCCATTCCTGAAGGTGGGTTTGTAAATACCTATACCGATATCACCGAGCGACACCAGTATGCTGAGACGCTGCGAGAAAGTGAGCAATGGATACGTTTAATTACAGACCATGTTCCAGCGCTTATCGCTTATGTTGGCGATGATCTGCGTTATCAGTTTACTAATAAAGTATATGAAGACTGGTATGGCTGGTCCCGTGTAGCGTTGACCGGTAAGACGATTACGATGATTCATGGCGGCGAGCAGTTTGTGAAGCTTAAGCCGTATATCGATAAAGCATTGTCCGGTGAGAGTGTGACTTTTGAAATTGAGGAGAAAGATCCTCAGGGCGAACCACGGTATATGCTGAAAGCCTATGTGCCTAACCTGGACGCAGAGGGCAAGGCGGTTGGATTCTTTGTCCTGATTCGAGATATTACTGAAAGGCGTAAGGGGGCTCAGGCATTACAAGAGTCTTATCAGACGATGGAGCAGCGAGTTATTGAACGAACGTCAGAGCTGACGAAATTGAATGATCAGCTGTGGCAGGAAATCACCGAACGAAAGCAGGTAGAAGGGCGTCTGCTGGAAGCGAGTAAGCATGCCGAACAAGCTAACCTATCTAAAACAAAGTTTCTTGCTGCCGTGAGTCATGACCTGTTGCAACCGTTAAATGCAGCACGTTTATTCACTAGTGCACTCCAGGAAAAGCCTGCCGTGCAAAGTGAGCGTCACCTGATAGATTCAGTGGGCACGTCATTAGATGATGTGGAATCACTACTGAGTACTCTGGTGGATATTTCTAAGCTGGATGCCGGCGTAATTGAGCCGGATGTGACGGTTTTTCCGGTGAATAGTTTGCTTAACAATATTGCCAATGAGTACCAGCAGATTGCGGGTAGTGAGCAATTGAAACTGCGTTATGTCGCCAGTAGCGCGGTGATCTCTTCTGACTCACAATTACTGGCACGCATTCTGCGAAACTTTCTGACCAATGCGATGCGTTATACCGAAAGTGGCTCCGTTCTCCTGGGTTGTCGGCGTAAACGACACAGTCTTGTAATTGAAGTGTGGGATACCGGTCGTGGTATTCCTGAAGAGAAGTTGGGTGATATTTTTCTTGAGTTCAAACGCCTGCAGGGCAATCGTGACGAGAGTGATAAAGGTCTGGGATTAGGCTTGGCTATTGTCGACAAGATTTCCCGCATGCTGGGGCATTGTATTAGTGTCAGTTCAACACCAGGCAAAGGCTCAATGTTCTCTGTTGAGGTGCCTCTGGCGGATGAAGGCCAATATGCGCTAGAGGTTAAAACCCAGTATCAACCTGTAGCAGATAATCAACTTGAGGGTGCCTTAATCTGGTTGATCGACAATGACCCTGCCATCTGCAGAGGGATGCAGACGCTTCTGGAGGGGTGGGGATGTCGTGTTCAGACCGTCCAGGATGAGGTCCAGCTGCTTGATCTGTTACGCGGACAGGAAGTACCCCGGTTATTGATTGCTGATTATCACCTGGATGATGATAAGAACGGTCTGGATGCGGCGATTAATTTTAATCAGCGATTAAATAACTCAGTACCCGTACTGATGATCACGGCAAACTACACTAATGAGCTTAAGCATATTATTCGTGAACAGGGGTATCTGTTAATCAATAAGCCGGTACGACCTATGAAGCTTAAAATGACACTCAATCATCTACTGAAATAATGAATCTGTATAGTGCCGCTTGCGTGCTTAGTTATGTGCGCGGACGCTTTCTCTGCGGAACTCTGACCTGACTATCGCTATTCAGCGGATCAATCCGCTGAAGATGTTGCGATGAGTTCCCATGACGCTAAGTTTTACATGAGGGTTTGTATCACCACCTAGCGCTTGAGGTAGTGGTTGAAATCCACATTGCCAGCCGTTAGTACTGCCTGAATGCGGTTGTGTACACCAAGCTTGCGCAAGATGGCGCTTACATGCGCTTTAACCGTGGTTTCGGCGATATTGAGGTTGTAGGCGATCTGTTTGTTGGATTCTCCTTCCGACATCCTCTCCAGTACCAATAACTGTCTGCGGGTGAGTGAGGAAAGCATTTCGGGAGGAATCTTGCTTTCATCGTGACGACGGTGCATGCCGTCAGAGGGTTTTTCTGAGCGAATTATATCGGAAGGCAGATATACATTGCCGTCAAGAATCTGCTGCAGTGCTTCTGTCATCTGCTCTCGCGGAGATGATTTCGTGATAAATCCGACAGCGCCGTAGGTAATTGCCTGCAAGACGATCTGTTTATCCTGTTCGGCTGAGACAATAACAACTGGAATAGTGGGGGAGTCGTTGCGTAGGCTCATCAGGCCATTGAGTCCATTCATGCCTGGCATATTCAGATCCAGCAGAATCAGATCGAGATCGTCTTCTTCCTGGGCGATGACTAAAGCACTATCCAGATCTTCGGTCTCAAGTGTTTCGCAACCGGGAAAACCATTGGCGATGACGCTGCTGATCGCTTCACGAAACAATGGATGGTCGTCTGCAATTAAAATTTTATACACTTTGATCTCCCGCTGGGCACCTGTATTGATAACAGTTTATCGCCCGTTATAATTATTCTGTAATGGGACTGCGTAGTTACCACAGTTTATAACGCTTATTACGTATTCACCGGAAGTGGCTCCGGACTCAATGTTGTTTCTGGTAGGTCAGCTTCCTGCCAGCCATCGATTCCCTCTTTATACCAATATAGTTGTGTATAGCCCCAAGAGTGTGCGCGTTTGACTGCATTCCAGGACATCCAGCAGTCAGCAGTACAATATAAAACTATGTCAGTATCTGTTCTGCCGTCAGTATTTTCGTGCAAATAAAAACGAAAATAATCCAGCCATACTTGTTCTGGTTCTCCCTGGCCTACATTGGGCAGCCAGCGACTGCCCGGAATTCCAGTTTGCGGCTGTTGCTGTAGGAAAATACCCTGACGCCATTGCAAGGGCTGTACATTTATCAGCAGCGGTGGTGTTTCAGAGCTTATTATAGCGTTCAGTTCCGCCGTAGTAATTAACTGACCGCCCTCTGCATGATCCGGTGTCGGGCTACGATAGCGGGTTATCCGGTATCCATCAAAGCTAAACAGAAAAGGATCGTCCTGATAATGGCTCAACCAATGTTGGTTGGCTTTATCGGGTGAGCCCAGTGTATTTAAGCTGATAAACATCAACATCACTACAATGAATAACTTGGTTTTACCCCGCCTTTTCACTTAAACCACCTCTGACTCTATTACACCTATAGAACCGGTAAATGGGTATTCTACTATGAGTCTGAAAAACCAGTACTTAAGTACTGGTTTTATGTGGAGTAGATAATTATCATGCGCTGCATATATCGTATTTCTGCGTATTGATATAAGTCAATTTATAGCAAAGTTTTTGAATGTATACTGATTAGAATCTCTATGTGTTGAGTTTTCTAACCTTTCAAATCGCAAAACCTGGATTTTATAAATGTTGCAAAAGGTTGATTCGACTCGACTGCCCACTCAGCTTCTGTGGGGTATCTCTTTTATTGTCATCTTGCTTCTGTTTACGCAGAGCGTCTATTTTTATATCAACACTAAAGCTAACCACCAGCAGCAGTTAAATTCACTTCGTGAAACGCTTATAGAGCGTCAGCGTAGCCGACTTGAAACCGAGTTGCATGATGCTGAGCAAGTGATCGATCGAATGTTTGCTGAAGCAGCTGTTTTGCTGAAGCAGCAATCTCGTCTGCATACGCGCCATGCTCTTGCGCTAATGGATTCTCTGTATCAGCGCTATCACCTTCAGCTCAGCGAAAAAGAGATGAAACAGATGTTGATTGAGGCGTTAAGGGGGCTTCGTTTCTTTGATGGAAGAGGTTATTTCTTTATCGATCAAATGGATGGTGTTGCTGTTCTATTGCCTACTGCACCTCACATAGAAGGAAAATCGTTACTCGATAACCAGGATGATACAGGCCATTTTATTATGCGTGGGCTTATTGACGCGGTCTCAAATGAGCAACGTGCGGGGTATTCCTATTACCGTTGGTATGCTCCTGAGAATGATCGACAAATGAAACAAAAGATCGCGTATGTGGAGGTTTTTGAGCCCTATAACTGGATTGTTGGAACCGGCGATTATATTCATCAGGTTGAGAATGATCTGGTTCCCAAAATCTTCGATTATATTCGAGGTATTCGTTTTGGTGAGACCGGCTATATTGCAGTAGGGACAGAAGAGGGGGTCTTATTAGTGAATAGCATGACCCCGGAAAAAGAAGGGAATAATCATCTTGTCGATTTAAATCTAGTGCATAGGAGGGCGGCAGAAAAAGTAACAAAGGTAGCGCTTAGCGGCGGAGGCTATGTTTCCTATGATTGGTACAGGCCTGACTTTGAAAAGCCGACAAAGAAGTTCTCCCTTGTCAGTCCGGTGAATGACAGAGGCTGGATTTTAATTGCCGGGGTGTTTCAGGATGAGTTGAATCAGTTGTTAGCAGAACAGCAGCAGACGCTTGATAGCGAGATCAAACATAGCAGTGTGAACATGGTGATTGTACTGACGCTCATTGGTTTGTTCGCTATCGTTATCACTCAGTCTTATAGTCGTTGG
>JAIBCZ010000024.1 GCA_024679645.1 Amphritea sp. | reverse complement strand
GCCCTGAGTATGGCTGACCAGCTGGATCCAGAAAAATGTCGGGTTAAAGTGGGCAAAGAGCTGTTTACCCGGGCTGGACCTGGTGTGGTAGAAGCGTTGCATAAGCAAGGTTTTGACGTGTTTCTTGATCTGAAATTCCATGATATACCGAATACAACTGCTAAGGCTGTGCGGGCTGCGGCAGAGATGGGTGTATGGATGGTCAATGTACATGCATCTGGTGGTCGAAGAATGATGGAGACTGCACGTAACGAACTGGATCAGGTGAAAGGCTCCAGCACCTTATTAATTGCGGTTACCGTTTTGACGAGCATGGAGCGGCAGGATTTAGCAGATATTGGCCTGGATATTGACCCACTGGAGCATGTTAAACGGTTGGCGCTTTTGACTCAGAATAGCGGGTTAGATGGAGTTGTTTGTTCCGCTCAGGAAGTGACACCATTGCGACAAATTTTAGCTCCAGACTTTCAGCTAGTAACTCCGGGAATTCGTCCTGCAGATGCAGATGTGGGTGATCAGAAGCGAATTATGACGCCAGGTGAAGCTATTAGCGCTGGGAGTACTTATTTGGTTATTGGTCGTCCAATTACCCGGGCAGCGCAACCGGTTGATGCTTTACAGCGTATTCAAACTGAGATCCTTGCAGCACGCTAGTTGTCTCTTCTGAAAATTGTGCTATTTATTAAGAGCTGGTTTTTAACCGGCTCTTTTTTTTAGCTAAGTAAAGGAAACAACGATGAAATGGAATTCGTTTATTAAGACGTTTTTACTGACACTCTGCCTGACATTGCCTTTTAATGTTTCAGCTGGAGCGATGGTGAATATCAATACGGCACCTGCTGATATGCTGGTTGAGATGCTTCAGGGTATTGGGCCGGCAAAGGCTAAGGCGATTGTTGATTACCGTAAAGCCAATGGGCCGTTCAAGACGGTTGATGATCTGGCTAAGGTAAAAGGGATAGGCAATTCTACTGTTACTAAGAATCTTGAAGTTATAGCTGTAGATGATTCGCAGTAGCGATAAAAGCAATGTCTGGGTTGTAAACCTTTAGCCCTTAAGGCTGCCATTGGCAGCCTTTTTTTGTAGTACTGATATCAGAGTACAAATACCAGCGTAGCGGGGATAAAGAACAGGGCACCCATATTTCCAAGTAAGACAATGGATGCAACCTGCTTTGGCTCCTGATTATACTGTTCCGCTACTATGTAGTTGAGCACGGCTGGGGGGAGTGCGCCAAAGATGATGAGATAAGCAAATTGATCGGGCGCGAGCTGCAACAGCTGTTGCACTGCATAGGCGATAAGGATACCCGCAATGGGGCAGAGTAGAGCCCCGGTTACGCCTATTCTCCAGGCGCTGAAGTCGACAGTAATAAGCCTTACTCCCAGAGTAAACAGTAACAAAGGAATAGATATCTGTCCCAGCATATCGAGGGCGGAGGCGATAGAGGCTGGAACCGTAAGACTTAGGCTGCTCCAGCTTAATCCTGCGATTGTTGCGATGATGATGGGCATTCGCAGTAGTCGCCAGGGGTTGGTTTTATGGTCCATCATATAGATGCCCAGCGTGAAATGCAGCGTCATTTCGACGATGAAAAGCATAATTGCGGCGGGCAGAGCATGCTCACCAAAGGCCAGAATAATTAGGGGTAAGCCCAGGTTGCCGCTGTTGCTAAACATCATGGGTGGCAGAAAAGTTTTTGCCTGTACCTTTAGCAGGCGACAAAAAGGCCAGAGAAGTAACCCTGAGCCTAGTATCACAAGGGCAGCGCCGACGGCCAGGGATTGATATCTCACCAGATCGAATGATTTATCGGACAGCACAAAGAAAATCAGTGCTGGAACAAAGATGTCCATATTCAACTGATTGGCCAGTGCCATATCAGGTTTTTTATAGCGGCCATAGAGGTATCCGCACAGGACAATCGCGAAGAGGGGGAATACGGTTAGAAATATCCGTTCGGCGAGGGCCAGGGCGGTGCTGTCCATTTACGTAGTTCCACTTAAGAGTTTCTTATATACGAATACTAGGCTTGCAGGCTGACTCATTAACGCGTCAGCATTAGTATCAACTTTCGAGAATAAACGTCACAGGGCCGTCGTTTACCAGGCTTACTTGCATGTTTGCGCCGAATTCTCCAGTCGCAATGTCAGGATGGCAGTTATTCGCTTGTGCAACAAAGTAGTCGTAGAGTGCTTCACCCTGCGCCGGGGTAGCACCTTTTGAAAATCCGGGACGAAGTCCTTTGCGGGTATCAGCAACCAGGGTGAATTGAGATACGATCAATAACCCACCCTCACGTTGCTGGAGATTGAGGTTCATTTTGCCTTCAGCGTCGGCGAAAATACGGTAATTCAAAACCTTCTGTAATAATTTGTCCGCATTAGCTTCGGTGTCGTCTTTTTCCACACCTAACAGAAGCAATATGCCAGGGCCTATCTCGCCCTGGCGCTGTTCCTCAATATCTACTGAAGCGGATTGAACCCGTTGTATCAGAGCTTTCAATAGTAAATCCTATTCTTTAGTTTATGCTCTTGATAAAGCAAATTGTTTGGTTGCTTTTATCAGGTTATCGGTGATGCCTCGTTCAAGAGCGCTGTGTCCAGCGTCTCTGACAATATGAAGTTCTGCCTGAGGCAATGCTTCATAAAGCGCGAAAGCCTGTTCGATGGGGCAAACTACGTCGTATCGACCATGTACGATAACGGTTGGAATATTTCTAATCTTATGAGCGTCGCGAATGATTTGATCCGGCTTGATAAACGCATGATTGATAAAATAGTGCGCTTCAATACGCGCCATAGCCAGGGCGACATGGGGATTGCCGAAATGCTCGACCACGTCCGGGTTAGGGTCAAGGGTAGAGCATCGTCCTTCCCATACTGACCAGGCTTTAGCAGCCGACATACGGGCAATTTCATTATCTGATGTGAGGCGCTGGTAATATGCATTGAGCATATTATCCTGCTCATCCACTGGAATCTCGTTAAGGTAATCCTGCCAGTAATCAGGGAAAATTGCGCTGGCACCCTGTTGATAAAACCAACGTATATCCTGTTCGCGGCAAAGGAATATGCCTCTTAGAATCATGCCCAGAACCCGTTCCGGATAGGACTCTGCATAAAGCAGGCTCAGTGTTGAACCCCAGGAACCGCCGAACAATAACCATTGGTCAATATCGAGGTGTTCGCGGATTTTTTCAATATCAGCAATCAGGTTTTTAGTAGTGTTACCGGCCAGGTTGGCATGGGGTGTTGACTGGCCGCAGCCGCGTTGATCGAAGAGGATGATGCGGTATTTTTCGGAGTCAAAGAAGCAGCGATTGAAGCTATTAGTGCCACCCCCGGGACCTCCGTGGATAAATAACACAGGGATGCCCTGAGCGTTACCACTTTCTTCAATATAAAGAGTATGGAGTCCATCAACAGCCAGATTGTGCTGTTTATAGGGATTGATATCAGGATAAAGAGTGTTCATCGATGGTGTCCTTAATAGTCGATCCAGACACCGGGAGTATAGCCCGGAACAGCAGCTGCTGTCCGGGCTATTTGCGTACTAAGTTGATTAAGCTTTAGCAGCGCGTGACTGACGCTTACGCTCGTTTTCAGTCAGTAGCTTTTTACGCAGACGGATGCTTTCTGGTGTTACTTCTACCAGCTCGTCATCTTCGATAAAGTCCAGTGCCTGCTCAAGTGTGAAATTGATTGGCGGGGTCAGCTGAATGTTTTCGTCAGTACCCGAAGCTCGAACGTTGGTCAGCTGCTTACCTTTGATAGGGTTAACGGCCAGATCGTTGTTACGGCTGTGAATACCCAACAGCATGCCTTCATAGACATCGATGTTAGGTACAACGCACAGACGTCCGCGGCTTTGCAGGTTCCACAAAGAGTAAGCCAGAGCTTTACCGGAAACCATGGAAACCAGAACGCCATTACTACGGCTGACTACTTCACCCTGCTTTACAGGGCCGTAGTGGTCAAAGACAGATGTCATGATGCCGCTACCGGACGTCATTGTCATGAACAGGGAACGGAAACCGATCAGGCCGCGAGAAGGCATCAGGAAGGTCAGACGTACACGACCTTTACCATCGACTTCCATATTGGTCATATCGGCTTTACGGTTACCCAGTTCTTCGATGATGCTGCCCTGATGCTGATCTTCAACATCGATCAGTACCACTTCGTAAGGCTCATGAACTTCACCGTCAACTTCTTTTTGGATAACTTCTGGGCGGGATACACCCAGCTCGTAACCTTCACGACGCATGGATTCGATCAGGACCGACAAATGAAGTTCGCCACGACCAGCAACCTGGAACTTCTCAGGTGAATCACCCTGTTCAACGCGCAGTGCTACGTTGTGGATAAGTTCCCGTTCCAGACGATCTTTAATGTTACGGCTGGTTACAAATTTACCTTCTTTGCCAGCAAAAGGAGAATCATTGACCTGGAAAGTCATAGATACAGTTGGCTCGTCCACAGACAGTGGTGGCAGTGCTTCAACCTGCGCAGGATCACACAGAGTATCGGAGATGTTAAGGACATCGATACCTGTTACACAAACGATATCGCCGGCACGGGCCGATTCAACTTCAACACGTTCCAGACCAAGGTAACCCATTACTTTTTGCAGCTTACCGCTACGTATCTTGCCTTCGGCATCGATCACTTTAACCTGTTGGTTTACTTTAGCGGTACCACGAGTAATACGACCAACACCGATAACACCAACGTAGCTGTTGTAATCCAGCGCGGAGATCTGCATCTGGAAAGGACCTTCAGTATCTACTTTAGGCGGCTCAACGTGCTCAACAATTGCTTCGAACAGTGGTGTCATATCGTCGGCCAGCTCGTCAGCTTCAGGTCCGGCAATGCCGTTCAGCGCTGACGCATAGATGACTGGGAAGTCCAGCTGCTCATCGGTTGCACCCAGGCTGTCAAACAGCTCGAAAACCTGGTCGATAACGTAATCAGGACGAGCACCAGGGCGGTCAACTTTGTTAACTACAACGATCGGGCGCAGACCCTGGTCGAAAGCTTTCTGAGTTACGAAGCGAGTCTGGGGCATCGGGCCGTCAACAGCGTCAACCAGCAGGCAAACACAGTCAACCATCGACAGAACCCGCTCTACTTCACCGCCAAAGTCGGCGTGTCCAGGAGTATCTACGATGTTGATATGGTAATCATTCCACTCAATGGCAGTGTTCTTAGCCAGGATGGTAATACCACGTTCTTTCTCCTGGTCGTTCGAATCCATGATTCGTTCGGTGCCTTCGTCACGACGGCCCAGGGTTCCGGACTGTGCAAGAAGTTTATCAACCAGAGTAGTTTTACCGTGGTCAACGTGGGCAATGATGGCGATGTTTCTGAGTTTTTCAATCACGTCTGGGAACCTGTGCAGACAAATTTAATAAGGCGGGCATTATACATGAGTTCAGTCCCAGCGGTGGCTTTCTTGTGTAGAGAAAGATGAAAATAGTTTTTTTTCCGGTTTGTTGATCTGTTTTAGAGGATAAGTCCATTTTGATGGAGTATTATGTTGGCACCTTTTTTAGGCGGCATGCTTTGATATTTAGCAACAAGAGATAGGCTGCGCTATTTTGGGGCAGTGCCTCTTATTAGTGCGTTGATTTGGTTGCATTGTTTAAGCAATAGCCCCCGGGCCTGGCTACTTTAGCGTGCTGGCGTAGGGGCGAGATAAACTGGCATGCCCTTTGCCTTTTAAAACGGAATAATGGCTTGTTTGTTGTTCGGCTGATAAAAAGCTAAATGCAACAGACAGGTGTCTGGCAATATAACCTAGTGGAGAAAGTCAAATGTCAGAGACTCTTAATCTGATTAAAGAGCATGATGTTAAGTGGGTTGATATGCGTTTCACCGATACCCACGGTAAAGAACAGCACGTTACTATCCCTGTAACAGAAATCAATGAAGATTTTTTCGAAGAAGGCAAAATGTTTGATGGTTCATCCATCGGCGGCTGGAAGGGTATTAACGAGTCGGACATGATTCTGCAGCCAGACGATTCCGCTTCTGTGATGGATCCATTTGCTGAAGATTCTACTGTTATTGTACGTTGTGACATTGTAGAGCCTACGACGGGTCAGGGTTATGAGCGAGATCCTCGCTCTGTTGCTAAGCGTGCAGAGGCTTACCTGAAGTCTACTGGTATCGCGGATAGCGCTATGTTCGGTCCTGAGCCAGAGTTCTTCGTATTTGATGAAGTAAAATGGCACGCAGACATCAGTGGTTGTGGCTACACTATCGGTTCTGAAGAAGCGTCATGGTCGACTAATAATAACTATGAAGGTGGTAATACGGGTCACCGTCCACGTGTTAAGGGTGGTTACTTCCCTGTGCCGCCAGTAGATTCTCTGCACGACCTGCGTGCTGCGATGTGTGATGCAATGTCGGCTATGGGTCTGACTATTGAGGTACATCATCACGAAGTAGCAACAGCTGGCCAGTGCGAAATCGGCGTTGGACCAAACACGCTGACAGCGAAGGCTGATGAAGTGCAGGTGCTTAAATACTGTGTGCATAACGTTGCACATGCATACGGTAAGACCGCTACTTTCATGCCTAAGCCGCTGGTAGGTGATAACGGTTCTGGTATGCATGTTCACCAGTCTCTGTCTAAAGACGGTGTAAACATCTTCCACGGTGATGCATATGCCGGCCTGAGTGAAACAGCGTTGTTCTATATTGGTGGCATCATCAAGCACGCTAAAGCACTAAATGCTCTGACTAACGCATCTACCAACGCATACAAACGTCTGGTTCCAGGTTTTGAAGCCCCTGTTATGCTGGCTTACTCTGCCCGTAACCGTTCTGCTTCTATCCGTATTCCATACGTGACCAATCCTAAAGCGTTCCGTATCGAAACACGCTTCCCGGATCCATCTGCTAACCCTTATCTTTGCTTTGCAGCACTGATGATGGCAGGTCTTGATGGTATTCAGAACAAGATCCACCCAGGCGATGCCGCGGATAAGGATTTGTATGATCTGCCTGCTGAAGAAGCGTTGGCTATTCCAACGGTTGCAGCTTCATTCGAAGAAGCGCTGGCTGCTCTGGATAATGATCGAGAGTTTTTGACTGCCGGTGGGGTATTTACCAACGACATGATTGACGCTTATATCACACTGAAAACAGAAGAGTGCGAAAGAGTAAGTCAGACCACTCACCCTGTTGAGTTTGATCTGTATTACTCTGTTTAATCTTTAAGAGTTAGTCGATAAAAAGCCTCCTTGATGGAGGTTTTTTTTGGACTGAAAAAAGTACGCACTGTTTTGGTGCGGGTGCTATGATTAGAAGTGCAGCGAGAGGTTGTTGATGTATGCCTCAAGCGGGTGTAGATCCCCGAAATCAGGATTTTTTATACTTCTAAACTGAATTGGTTTATTTCTTGCTTTGTACTTACTCATCGGCATTTTCCTGACAGATAAATGCTATGCCAGCTTTCTCGTAACCCAGGGTTATAAATGATTACACCTGAATTGCATAAACACATACTGGATAATTTGACCACGGCAACTGTTTTAGTCAATGGTCAGCTGGAGTTGGTGTATATGAACCCATCTGCAGAGATGCTACTTGAAGCCAGTGCCCGACGGTTACAGCAATTGCCTTTTCATGACTGGTTCATGGTGGATGATGATCAGAACGCTTTAACTGGCGCATTGGAAAATGGTCATCCTTTTACCAAACGAGAAGCTAAGCTGGTGACACTGGCAGGAAGAGAGATCACGATTGATTACAGTGTTAATCCAATGCCCCAGAAATATGGTCGGTTAGTGTTAATCGAATTGACTCCCCGGGATCGACTGATTCGCATATCCCGCGAAGAGGAGCTAATGAGTAATCATCAAACGGTGACTTCTTTGGTGCGAGGCCTGGCTCACGAGATCAAGAATCCGTTGGGAGGTTTGCGGGGAGCGGCTCAGCTACTCGAGAGAGAGCTGCCCGATATTGCTTTGCATGACTATACTCGGGTCATCATTGAAGAAGCTGACCGGCTGCGTAATCTGGTCGATCGGTTGCTCGGACCGCATAAGATGCCACGTCTGGAAGAGGTGAATATTCACTCAATTCTGGAACATGTCAGCAGTCTGGTGAGCGCAGAAGCCGGTGGTCAAATTAACATGCAGCGAGATTATGACCCGAGCTTACCTGAGTTTATGGGGGATCGTGAGCAGTTGATTCAGGCGGTGCTGAATATTATCCGTAACAGTATGCAAGCGATGCAGGAAGCCGGGACTGAACAGCCCCAGATACAGTTACGAACCCGGGTAGTGCGTAATTTGACACTTGGTTCTGAGATGCATCGTTTGGTCTGTTGTGTAGAGATTTCGGATAATGGTCCGGGTATACCGGAAGATATTCTACAGAAAATTTTCTATCCCATGGTCAGTGGCCGTGCGGCGGGAACTGGCCTTGGTTTATCGATTGCTCAATCTGTTCTGGCGCAACACCGGGGGTTGATTGAATGCGATAGTGTCCCCGGAAAAACCTGTTTTCAATTACTAATACCCCTGGAGAATTAATGATGACTAAGGCTGCATCTGTCTGGATTGTAGATGATGATCGTTCTATTCGCTGGGTGATGGATAAGGCCCTTTCCGGCGAGGATGTGAATGTTACCTTGTTTGAAAGTGGCGATAGTATGCTGCAACAGCTTCAGCGTGAAGTTCCGGATGTGGTGGTTAGTGATATCCGTATGCCGGGTATTGATGGGCTCGAATTACTAGAGCGGGTAACGGATCAACACCCGGAGTTGCCAATTATTATTATGACGGCCCACTCTGATTTGGATAGTGCGGTGGCTTCGTATAAAGGGGGGGCATTTGAATATCTGCCAAAGCCTTTTGATATTGATGAAGCCTCAGCGCTGGTGCTCCGGGCGGTTGAGCACTCCCGCGAACAGCAGCAGCAGCGAGGTGAAGAGCCTGAAGCCCAAACCGAAATTATTGGTGAGGCGCCTGCGATGCAAGAGGTGTTTCGGGCTATTGGACGCTTATCTCAATCAAATATCACGGTGCTGATTAATGGTGATTCGGGTACCGGTAAAGAGTTGGTTGCGAATGCGTTGCATCAGCATAGTCCTCGCTCAACGGCCCCTTTTATTCCCTTGAATATGGCAGCTATCCCGAAAGATCTGATCGAGTCTGAGTTATTTGGACATGAAAAAGGGGCTTTTACCGGGGCGGCGGCGGCTCGTCCGGGGCGTTTTGAGCAGGCAGATGGTGGTACGCTCTTTCTCGATGAGATTGGTGATATGCCGGCGGATACTCAGACGCGTTTGTTGCGTGTTCTGGCAGAGGGGGAGTTTTATCGGGTTGGTGGGCATACTTCGGTAAAGGTGGATGTTCGCATTATCGCCGCGACTCACCAAGACCTTGAAATGCTTGTTCAGGAAGGGCGTTTTCGTGAAGATCTGTTTCACCGTCTTAATGTGATAAGAATCCATATTCCTAAACTGGCGGAACGTCGAGAAGATATTCCCCGTTTAACACGCCATTTTCTGCAAACCTCGGCAGAAGAGTTGAGCGTAGAATCGAAATTACTGCACCCGGATACCGAAGAGTTTATCTGTGGTTTACCCTGGCAGGGTAATGTGCGGCAGCTGGAAAATACCTGTCGCTGGTTGACGGTCATGGCGTCTGGTCGGGAGGTTTTAGTTAGCGATCTGCCGCCGGAGCTGCTGGAGCAAACAGGTGTTGAGCAGGTTGTTACATCCAATTGGGAGAAAGCGCTACGTAACTGGGCTGAGCAACAGCTTCAGCAGGGAGGCTCCGGTATACTGGACGCAGCTGTACCTGCTTTTGAGAAGATTATGATTGAAGCGGCTTTAAAGCACACAGCGGGTCGTCGTAGAGATGCGTCGTTGCTGCTTGGTTGGGGGCGGAATACCTTGACCCGTAAGATCAAAGAATTAGGAATGGATGAGGTTTCTGAATCGACAGAAGCGTAATTTTCTTCCTGTTTCCGCTATAATCCCTGTCTTGTGAGATATCAGAGTCAGGGATTTTTTTTATGCTGCATGTTGTGACAATCAACTCTGAAAACTGAAAGCTATGAATGGATTCAAAAGTGGCGAAGAAAAGGATTTAAAAGATGATTCCCGAACGTTCTGTTAAGTTTGTATGCGGGCCTTCACTCAGTCAAGTTTGTTGGCTTGTGTGTCTTTATGCATCTCTCGCTTTTATTCTCCTTTATCAGCCGAATACTGGACCTCAAATTGCATTTGACGTTCTCATGGACTACTCCAATTTTATGGTAGGCGTTTCAACAGTTATTGCTGCCTTAGCTGCCGTTCATGGTGTGAATAACTGGGTGAAGCACGTTAAGCATGCTGAGTATTTCAAGCTTATTTGGGAGGCTAAGAAAGCTCTGGGGATGTATAGAGTTGCTTACTTGATTTGGAGTCAGCAGAGAGGCATTTTTTATGATCCAGATGATGAATTAGACGTGTTTCGCCATAAGAAGAATACAGAACTTCTAGATGAGAGAAGGCAAAACTTGCACACTGTTTTCCTTCATCTTGATGCTGTTTTTTCTAAAGGGGAATTCAATTGGGTAGATGATTCTCGTGATTTTATTGCAGCGATAAATCAATACAAGACGTTGTTATTAAAAACTGAAAGTACACGTGAAGATGATGAAAAATCGAGAAAATTAATAAAAGAGATTAATGAACGTTACGAGAACACTTTTCGGAAACTGGAACTATTAGAGCAAAGCTATTCAAGATAGTTCCTTATCTTAGGTGATGCTGGCTCTAATTTAAGCTTGTCGTTACATTCTATTGATGAAGCCTTAGAATGGTGTCGTTTTTAAAAATAATTTTGAGCTATTTTATGCAGCCTGAAAGCAACCCTACCAAGACCACTGGCCAAGATATGCAAAATCGTACATCTAGTTTGCATGTTGTGCTTTATCAGCCCGAAATACCACCCAATACCGGCAATATCATTCGCCTCTGTGCTAATACCGGTTTTCAGTTACATCTGGTTGAGCCGTTGGGTTTTGATTTCGATGATAAAAAGCTGCGCCGTGCGGGCTTGGATTACCATGAGTTTGCTAAAGTAAAACGCTATGCTGACCTTGCAAGCTGTTTGTCGGAGCTTAATCAGGGCAAAGTGTGGGCATTGACGACCAAGGGTAGCCAGAATTACTCGAGTGTCGTTTTCTCGGCGGGCGACGTTCTCTTGTTTGGCCCGGAAACCCGAGGGTTGCCTGCAGAGGTTATTGAGAGTTTGCCTGCGGAGCAGCGACTCAGACTGCCGATGAATGCGGATAGCCGGAGTTTGAATCTTTCCAATACCGTCGCAGTGATGGTCTATGAAGCCTGGCGTCAGTTAGATTTTGGTGGGAACGTATAGGGGCCGTTGAGTCAGCCAGGCTGAGAATTATATGCTAGCGGCGGTAGCGATAACTCTGGCGTGCAAAAAACAAAAAAGCCGATGGCATTACTGCCATCGGCTTTTTTACGAGCTTAATTTAATGCTGTGGGGCATCTGCAGCAGGCGCTGACTCAGCTTGTTTTTGCATCTGTTGAGCGTATAACGCGTCGAAGTTAACCGGTGATAGCATCAGCGCAGGGAAGCTACCTTTATTTACCAGGTTGTCGATCGCTTCGCGTGCATATGGGAACAGGATGCTTGGGCAGAAGGCGCCCAGAGTGTGATGCAGCTCAGCTTCACCTAGTCCGGAAACAGTGAAGATGCCGGCTTGCTGAAGCTCAGCCAGGAATGCTGTATCGCCATCGTTTTTAGCAGTAACGGTCAGGGTTAGTACGACTTCAAAAACATTCTCGTCCAGGCTGGAAGTGGCAGTGTTCATATCCAGGTTGATCTCAGGCTGCCATTGCTTAGTGAAAACCTGTGGTGAATTAGGTGCTTCAAAAGAAGCATCTTTCAGGTAAACGCGTTGAATTGCAAACTGTGGAGCTTGCTGTTCTTGAGTGTTTTGTTCGTTCTCAGCCATGTTGTATTGTCCTATAAATGTTGTCTAGTCAGCTAACAGCGAATCTAGTTTGTCTTGTTGTTCAAAGGCAAACAGATCATCGCATCCGCCAACATGAAGTTCGTCGATGAATATTTGCGGTACTGAGGTGCGTCCGCTGCGGTCGATCATCTCTTGACGGGCACCAGGTACGGCATCAATGTTGATTTCGTTATATTCTGCGCTTTTATGATCAAGTAACATTTTTGCGCGCCGGCAGAAAGGGCACCAACCGTTACTGTAGAGCGTTATTGTCGGCATGTTATTTTATAACCGGCAAGCTCTGAGCTTTCCATTCAGTCATTCCGCCGGATAGGCGAACAACATTTTCAAAGCCTAATTCTTTGAGCTTTTTACTGGTAGCGCCTGCAGTCTGACCAATATTGCAGACGACAATAATGGGCTTTTGCTTATACTTTTCCAGCTCAGTAAGGTGGTTGTCCAGATCGCTTGCAGGGATATGGATCGCATTGGTGATATAGCCGGTTGAAAATTCTTTCTTAGGACGGATGTCGAGAACGATGGCGCCCTCTTTATTGATCAGTCGGGTAGCTTCGTGAGTGCCTACAGATTTGCCAGCCTTTCTCTGTTCTGTCCATAGCAACATGGCTACGGTCAGAGCCCAGGCTGCCACAATCATAAAATTGTTTTCGATGAATTCGAGCACTTGTTCCATTATCAATATCCGGCCATTTGCGAGCCCATAATATAAAGTGGATCGCGGTGAGAGTTTTTAAAGCCGGTAAGTATACCTTGCCGGAGGGAAACTGGTAACAGCTCTGAGGTGAATTCCTGATGAATTTTTTTGAATCCTAACGATCTGAAGAATAAACTGAAAATTCTTTAGCCAGCACTGGGATTAGTTGGTCAGAATTCGCCATTAGTGTTGTTTCTCAGTAAAATACTCAGTCTCTGAAATTACTCAAAATGAAAAGACCTCTATGACTAACCAGCGTGCCCCAAAAGCGTTAATTATTCTTGATGGACTCGGTGTAGAACAGACTGAATCCAGTGCCCTTGCTACCGCTAATACACCTACCTGGGACAGGCTGATGGCTGAAGCTCCTAATAGTCGTATAGCTACATCAGGGCTGGCTGTTGGCCTCCCTGAAGGACAGATGGGTAATTCCGAAGTTGGGCATATGAATATCGGTGCCGGTCGGGTGGTCTACCAAAACTTCACGCGTATAAATAAAGCCGTGGAAGAAGGGACTTTATTCGACAATGAAGTACTTATCAGCGCGATAGATAAAGCCGTTGCAGTTGATGGAGCTGTGCACGTTACAGGCCTGCTATCACCGGGTGGTGTGCATAGCCATGAAGAGCAGATATTTGCGCTACTGGAGATGGCTGTTAAGCGGGGGGCTCAGAAGCTGTATCTTCACGCGATTCTTGATGGCCGGGATATGCCGCCGCGCAGTGCAGAGCCTTCACTTAAAGCGGCTGAAGCCAAATTTGCTGAGTTAGGAAAAGGGGCAATTGCAACGGTTGTAGGCCGGTATTTTGCCATGGACCGGGATAATCGTTGGGACCGGGTTCAACTGGCATACGATGCTATGACAACAGGGGTAGCGCCATGCTATGAAACATCTGCACTGGATGCTTTAGTTAATGCCTATGAACGTGATGAGAACGATGAATTTGTTCAGGCGACTAGCATAATAGGTGAAGATGGTCAGCCGACGGGCTTAGTTCGTGATGGCGATACAGTTATCTGTGCTAACTTCCGACCGGATCGTGCCCGGGAGATAACCCGGGCGTTTGTCGAAACCGGTTTTGATGGGTTTATCCGTAGTGCCGTGCCTGAATTATCTGAATTTGTCATGCTGACTGAGTACGCTTCAGATATTGAAGCAAGCTGTGCTTATCCGCCGGTTAAGCTGCTCAACAGTCTGGGGGATTTTCTGGCGCAGCAGGGTAAGACACAGTTGCGGATCGCTGAGACTGAGAAATATGCTCACGTGACCTTCTTTTTTAATGGAGGCGAAGAGCAGCCGTATAGTGGGGAGGATCGAATTCTGGTGCCTTCACCGGATGTGGCAACTTATGACCTGAAGCCTGAGATGAGCGCCCCGGAAGTGACTGAAAAGCTGGTTGAAGCCATTACCAGCGGTAAGTACGATCTAATAGTTTGTAATTTTGCCAACCCGGATATGGTGGGCCATACCGGTAATTTTGAGGCGGCAGTTAAAGCGGTCGAGGTGATCGACAACTGTTTATCTGAGGTGTTGGCAGCGATGGCAACCGTGGCTGGGGAAACCCTGATTACAGCCGATCATGGTAACGTTGAATTGATGGTTAATCCGAAAACTGGGCAGGCTCATACGGCGCATACCATTTGGCCGGTGGCGTTAGTATATGACGGGCCACGAAACGCAGAGTTGACACTCAAAGATGGTGCGCTTTGCGATCTGGCGCCGACGTTGCTTAGTATGATGTCTCTAGAGCAACCGGCGGAGATGACAGGCCAGTCACTGGTGCAATTAGGATAAGGATTAAGGCCGTTCATTGAACGGCCTTTCTATATATGCAGAAGAAACTGTTTTCCCTATGTGTGGCAACGCTACTCCTGAGTTTGTCTTTGTCGATTTCCGCTGCGCAGGAAAAGGCAACCGAGACACAGATAACTTCGCTTAAAAAAAGTATTTCTGAACTGGTTAACACGCTGGGAGCGTTAAAAGGTGAGCGTAAGTCAGTCCAGCAAGCCCTGCGACGTAGTGATAAATCAATCGGTGAGTTGGCCCGGGAAATTTTACGGCTGAATAATCAGTTGAAGGGAGCGGAAGCCCGCTTACAAAAGCTTGAGCAAAAAAAGGCTCCTTTGTTGAAGTCGTTGAAACAGGAAGCGATCAGTCTGGAGCAGCAGCTGCGACAGCAGTACAAAGCGGGCAGTCAGCCGCGTCTGCAACTGCTATTGACTCAGCGTGATCCGGAGCAGGTTTCCCGGATGTTACGCTATTACGATCGTATCAATGAGACCTTGAGTCAACGACTACAGCGCTTTCGCGCAGGGTTGATTACACTGGATCAGGCGGAAATTGACATCCGCTCTGCTCAGCAAGATATTTTTGATCGCCGGGATCTTTTGAAGGCCCGCTCAGATGATCTGGAGTCGGAGCGTAATGAACGGCGGCGTGTGCTGAGTCAGCTGGAAAAGGAGCTCAGTAAAGGCAGCCAACAGCTGAAAAAGATGCAGATTGATCAGCAGCGGTTAGAGCAGCTGCTGACCAAAATTCGCTCTTCCATTGAAAAAGTATCCCTGGGTGGTAATGAGCGTTCGTTTAAGGAGTTAAAAGGCCGTTTACCCTGGCCGGTTAAAGGTAGCGTCAATCGCCGGTTTGGTAGTCGGAGTAGTGGTATTCGCTACGAAGGAGTGTTGCTCACGCAGCGTTCAGGTCAGCCGGTGACTGCGATCCATCATGGCAGAGTCGTATTTTCTGACTGGCTGCGGGGCTATGGGTTGTTGACTATCGTGGATCATGGCGGTGGTTATATGACCTTGTATGGCCACAATGAGTCATTGTTGCGAGAGGTAGGAGAGTGGGTTTCCGGAGGCGATCAACTGGCTACGGTAGGCAGCAGTGGCGGTAGTACCAGGCCGGGTTTATATTTTGCTTTGAGGTATAAAGGAAATTCAACAGATCCGCTTAAATGGCTAGCGAGAAGGTAGCCGGAGCGGTTATGCTGTTTGAATATTTAACAGATGAAATATAAAGGAAGAGTCATGACGCTGAAGCAGCAGCTTTCCAATTTTACCAAGCCTCTGTTGCTAGCCTGTTTGCTGAGTGGGTCGGCGACTGCGATGTCTGCAGTTGAGTCAGCCGCTGAGGTTGAGCCGGTTAAGAGTATTCCACTGGAAGAGATTCGTCTGTTTACCGAAGTTTTTGAACGTATTAAAAACTCGTATGTTGAGCCGGTTGACGATGCCGAGCTGCTGGAAAGTGCTGTGCGTGGAATGCTGGCGGGGCTTGATCCGCATTCTGCTTATCTTGAGGCGGACGCTTTCTCAGATTTGCAAAGCCACACCAGTGGTGAGTTTGGCGGACTGGGTATTGAAGTTGGCATGGAAGATGGGTTTGTTCGGGTTATTGCTCCTATCGATGATACTCCAGCGTATAG
>JAIBCZ010000260.1 GCA_024679645.1 Amphritea sp. | reverse complement strand
CTGGCAATGCAGTACAAGCTGCAAAAAATGTTAAATAAGCAACAACGCAACACGGATCACCTTCATTTTCATATTATCAGCGGCCCACAACAAATTCTTCCGAGCCATAATCCCCGGGTTCAAAAGCGTTACCTAAAAGTACTTCAAGATCGAAATATCACACTGCATAAAGGTTTTCGGGTGTCTCAGGTAAAACAAGGCCGGGTCATCAGCAATACGGGACAGGCGGTTAAATTGGATGAAATTATATGGGCAACCGCAGCTCAAGGGGCCGGATGGCCCGCCAGTGCAGGGCTGGAATGCTCAGATAACGGTTGTATCAGGGTCAATGATTATCTGCAATCACTGTCCCATCCCGATATTTTTGCCAGTGGCGACATCGCTGATATGGTTAATTATCCGCGCCCTAAAGCCGGTGTCTTTGCGGTACGCCAGGGCCCCCCTTTAGCCCGTAACCTTCTGGCTGCTTTAACGGGTGATGCATTCGTTCGCCATAAACCACAGAAACAGTTTCTCAGTCTGGTCAGCACCGGAGACCGTTTTGCAGTGGCCTCAAAAGGACCGTTTAGTCTCGCAGGTGAATGGGTATGGCGCTGGAAGGACAATATTGACCAAACGTTTATGCGCCGTTTTAGTGACTTGACCGAACTACCTGATCAAATTCCCGGTAGCCAGCTTAAAATTGAAAACCCCGATATGCGCTGCGGTGGTTGCGGCGCAAAAGTTGGCCATAGCATTCTAAACAGAGTCCTGAAACAACTTCCTCCGCCTCCCAGTGATATTGAGATTGGTCTGAATCGGCCTGACGATGCTGCCGTTATCGACGTGCCTGAAGGTAAGCTACTGGTCCAGTCCGTCGACAGTTTCCGGCAACTGGTCAACGATGACTTTCTTTTTGGCCAGATAGCAGCAAACCATGCTCTGGGCGATATCTTCGCCATGGGCGCACAGCCCCATAGCGCACAAGCGATTGTCAGTCTGCCCCACGCCAGCGATGAGATAATTGAGCAACGTCTGCGTCACCTGCTGTTAGGAGCCTCCAAAGTATTCTCCGACTGTAATATTGGCCTGGTCGGTGGCCATACATCTGAAGGGACAGAGCTTACGTTAGGCTTTACTATCAACGGCCTCGCAGATAGGCAACAGTTACTTACCAAGCAAGGACTGCAACCGGGTGACAAGCTAATTATCACTAAACCTCTGGGAACCGGTACCCTGTTTGCCAGCGATATGCGCAGTCAGGCACAGGGACACTGGATCAGCCAGGCATTAAAGCAGATGCTACATTCAAACTATCAGGCCAGTCAGATTCTGACGGCAGCAGGCGCCCATGCCTGCACCGATGTAACCGGGTTTGGCTTAGTCGGCCATCTGCACGAAATGTTAACTGGCTCAGGGCTAAGCGTGCGTTTAAGATTGGCAAAGCTCCCCCTGTTAGACGGAACGATGGCCTGCTTACGCGCGGGAATTTTCAGCTCATTACATCCACAAAACCGAAAATTTGAAAGTTCTGTATTAAACATTCACGAATACGCCGATGAAACCTTAACCGAAGTACTGTTCGACCCACAGACAGCCGGTGGCCTTCTGGCTGCTGTCAGTGCGGAGCAGGCGGAGCAAGTAGTGGTCGAGTTGCAGGCCTCGGGTTATGCACAGGCCTGCATTATTGGCAGCGTCAGACAAGAGGCGACTGATCAGGTGATTCTCGCCTGATCAGAAGTAATCGCTAATAGAATCAAGTTTAAGCGCGGTGATATAGCGCTGGATCACTTCCCGGCCATCCGTAAATGCCAAACCCAGCTGTTGCTCTCCAGCGGAGACAGACATTAGCCGAACCTTTATATCTGACGCATTATCATCAAAGGGTAACTGAAGTTTGAGGACACACTCCTGTTTTTCATTTTTAACGGGCATCATCGACTCTAGCAAGTCATCGTCAGTAACCTGTAGCAAACACCCTCCCGTGCTGAAGTTAATCATTACGCACTCAACATTTACGTCACCTGCCACCAGCTCAGCAGGGATAGCACAGGGGTAGCGAGGTTCCTTACGAAGTAAACGGGACTGAATCTCTTTAGGGTAGCTTGTCATTAATAGCTTCCCTCCCTTAAGAAACAGGTCAATAACCTGACTCTCAAAGGCAAATACCCGGCCATGGGAAATCAGCCGCATCACCAGTTTTCGATTTCCTTTAAAACAATCTCGATAGGTTAACTCATCCGACCCCATCCCCACTTTTTTCAGTTGCGACACAGCCGGTAAGCGCGTAACGATGACCTGACCATCAACACCAAAAAAACGCGACACGTATTTAAGTTCGCCTCGGGTATCACTCACCTGAATAACGCTACCCTGATCAATCTTTGGTAACTCTTTCAATACCACCGTTTCGGTATCTGCAGTCATCTAACCTCCATCACACAAAATTATCTTACCTAAGAAATACTACAGCCATGAAGAGGGGTCAAAGCAAGTCTCACCATTTTGGCATTTTCAGTTTTATTTCATGACCCGGATGTATCTTGCAGCTAATGACAATTTTCTTAATCGGCTTTGTATACGCTATTTACGACAGAGTTTCTGGGAGACATTAAAGATGAAGATGAAGATAGCTACGGCGTTACTACTCCTGACAGGCGTAAGCGTTATCACTGTTATTGCGGGGCCTGTCAGCAGCTCTGACCAGGTCCAGCGACCTGACCTGCAACAGCAGGGTCTGAAAGTAGCCACCTTTGCAGGCGGTTGTTTCTGGTGTACCGAATCTGGGTTTGAAAAACTTCCCGGTGTTAAAGAGGCAATTTCAGGGTATGCCGGCGGGCAGGAGAAAAACCCAACTTATGGCCAGGTGTCTTCAGGTTCCACCGGGCATACCGAAGTGGTTCAGGTTTACTATGACCCTCAGGTAATTACCTATGAAGGCTTACTGCAATCGCTCTGGAGACAGATGGATCCAACTGACGGGAAAGGTTCATTTGTCGATCGGGGGACACAGTACCGTCCCGCCGTGTTCTATCATAATGAACAGCAACGGGGCCTGGCAGAGCAATCTATGGCCGCGTTGGCGGCTTCAGGACGCTATAGTAAACCCCTGGCAACCGAACTCACACAGTTAACCGTTTTTTATCCGGCTGAGGACTACCACCAGGACTATTACAAACGTAACCCTATCAGGTATAAATATTACCGTTTTAATTCAGGCCGCGACCAATATCTGGAAAAAACCTGG
>JAIBCZ010000171.1 GCA_024679645.1 Amphritea sp. | reverse complement strand
TCGGCAATATGGCGCTCAATTAGTACTCGAATCATCTTTGCTCTCCGTAAGTTGAACAATATTATTTTCATTTATTTCAATATAATAGCTTATATCACGCGGGTAAAATGTTATCTGGCCAAAAGATGGGTTTTTCTATGCGGCCGAATTTGCGACAATATGCCCCTGATGTATTAGAGGTATTGCTGATGGTTGAAGTAAAAGCGGATAAAGAAATGGATGCAACCGGTCTGTTCTGTCCGGAGCCGGTAATGCTGTTGCACAACAAAGTGCGCGAAATGGCAACAGGTGAAGTGTTGCAGTTGACTGCAACGGACCCTTCAACGCAGCGAGATGTCCCCAAGTTTTGTACCTTTCTGGGGCATGAGCTATTGGCTCAGAAAGCGGTAGATGATCAATTTTTATATTTGATCCGGAAGGGTGACTAACCCAGTGTGTTCAGGATCGAATTCCGATAATTTTAGATGCCCTGAGGGGCGCACGATAAACAGTTGAGAGAAGCTTACTGTGACAGCAACAGAAACAGCGGATAAATCAAAATCCCGCACCCGTTCCAAAAATCGGGCAGCTAATCAAGCTGCCTTGCAACTGCTGTGTGATGCGTATCCGGACGTTTTTAACCGGGAAAATATGCGTCCATTAAAAATTGGTATTCAGGAAGATCTGATTGCTGATGAGAAATTAGCTAAAAACAAAATTAAGCGGGCTCTTGCTTCTTATGTTCGTTCTCCTTATTACTTTCGGAGTTTGAAAGAGGGGGCCGATCGGATTGGTTTGGATGCTCAGGCCTCGGGTGCTGTCACTGAATCGGAAGCCGAGCATGCTAAGCAGCAGCTTAAAGAAATAAACAAGCTGCGTCAGCAAAAACAGCAGGAAGTTAAGGCTCAGCAAAAGGTTAAGCAGAAGGAAGAGCGGCTCAATAATAAACTAGAGATGTTGCTGACCAAGCGAGGTTGATCGAGTTTAGGGTAAAAAAAAACCGCCATATGGCGGTTTTTTTATAATCGCGATCGGTCATTTTGCATATTTAAAGGTCTGAAAGTTTTTAGCGGCACTTATAGCTGTTCGGGTTTACCGTGAATCCAGCCCTGGGAGCCATCCACCTCAAGTTGGCGCAGGTGGCTCAGCTGTGAGTCTCGTTCCACATGCTCTGCATAGGTCATGATATCGAGGCTGTGGGCTACAGTGACTAAGCTGCGAACAAAGAAACGGTCTTCTGCGCTGCTGTCCAGTTCTCTTATTAATGAGCCATCAATCTTAATATAATCAGGGTGTACCGTGTAAAGGTAGCTAAATCCGGCAGGGTTGATGCCGAAGTTATCAACGCCAAATCGAATGCCAGCTTGCTTTAGTTTATCTCTGAATAGATTTACCTGATTAAGATTGTTCAGTACTGAGGTTTCGTTTATTTCGATGCAAAGGTGCTCTGGCTGAGGCAGAGTCGATGCGGCACTGATGAGCCAGTCGCAGAATGCCATATCCCGCACTGAATCGTTGCTCAGGTTAACGCCGAGTGTTAAATCCGGATCTTTGATGAGTCGCTTGAGGGCCAGATTCAATACTGATTTGTCCAGTGCAGTCATAAGATTCAGTTGTTTGACTACGCTGATAAACTCGCCTGCCATACAGGGACTATTGTCCTGATTGAGGATTCGAGCATAAATTTCATGGTGGAGTACGTCTTTATGATCGACCACCTGTTTAACAGGCTGAGCCTGGAGGAATATATCTCCTCTGACAATCTTGTTGCTGACGTGCTGGTGCCAGTTATCCTGGCTCTCTGTGCTGGCCGTGCTGTGGCAGAATAGAGGGGTGTTATCTTTGCGGGCCTTTTCGGTCGCTTCTCGAGCTTTAATAAGCAGTTCTTTGGAGCTGCCTTGTTCATTATAAGCTGAGACACCAATAAAGAAGCTGTTACGTTGAGCAGCGTTGTTTAGCTGATAATAGCAACCCTGAAGGTTGGTTGTTATTTTCTTCAGTTCTTTCTGTAACTGGTCAGGGTTTGAAATATCACTGAGCAAGACGAGTTCTGAGATACTAATTCGGCCAATGACCGGCTCTTCCGTTAGTCGGCCAAGCGCTTTCAGTTGAGTGGCGCAGGCCAGAATAAAATTATTCGCTTTTTCCAGGCCAAGTTCTTTGTTGAGCTGTTGAAGGTCAGCTATTTGTAAATGGATCAGGTTTCCTGTTCCAAAGTCCCTTCGGTAATCAATGCGTTCATTTAGTTGATTAAACGTCGCGCGTTGATTGGCCAGTCCGGTAAGGTCATCCTGATAAGCGGTACGTCTGATCTCTTCGATGTTTTTAGCTTGCTCATCGAACATGGTCCGAACCCGGCGAACCATCATATTCATTGCCAATACGACCTGCTTAAGCTCCCGGGTGCCTGGAATGTTATCCTGTTCTATGTATTTTTGTTGTGACAGTGCTAAGGCTTGCTTCTCAACGCCTTTCATAGGATTGAGTATGTAGCGCATCAATAAGCTGATAAGAAACATGCTGAACAGCGAGAGCACAACAAACCAGACAAAGGTTTTTTCTGCACCACGCCAGAGTTGTTCATAGGCATACCCTGCACGGCTTTGAACAAAAATTGAGCCTACCTTCTGCCATTGGTTCGTGATTTCGCGAGTCATTTCTGGCGGAGTGATCTCAATAAGATCAACAAACCATTCAGGTACATTCTCACTGATATTAGCCGGGGTGTTTTTTACAAACAGTGGTTGGTTGTTTGCATCTACTACTCTTATCTGCTGATAGAAGCCGCTATCAAAGATGGCGTTTACAGTGGTCTCAATTGAGGCTAAATCCCTTTCTGCCATATAGGGTGCCAGATAGAGCCCAAGATGGGTAGCAGTATCCTGGCCATGCGACTCAAGCTGATGAATCAGCATCTCCTTTGAACTGTCGGACATCAGGTATACCGTGCCGGAAACTAATCCGATCAGTACGGCTAAAACGGCGGCCATCAACTGATTAACGATTGACATGCTTGATTCCTCTTGTTCTCACAGATCAGGTTAATAGTCCTGATGCTCCATTCGTGATTGTAATTGTACCCAGGGCTTCAGTTGATCTGATGTCCCCACGAGTGTACTACGACGCCCTTTTTTTGACAGCCAGAGATTGTCGCCATTAAAACTGTATACGTGTTGCAGATCCGGCCGACGGTTGGCAGGTTTGATCTCAGAAATCAGGTTGTCCAGTATTAACGGGGTTTTACCGGGTGAGGGGTAATAAGTCAGCACCATGTGTGCCTGGTTCAGATTGAGCGCTTTGACATAGGCAATGCTAAGCTTTTCGATCGGAACCCCAAGTTGTCGCAAGGTGTAATATTTGGCGATTGAGAAGTCTTCGCAGTCGCCGCCATTAGTGATCAGAAACTCAACCGGACTGGCCCAGTAATCTTTCTTTTTCCAGTGAATAATATCGTCAATAAAGCGGAGTTGGTTAAAAAAACGGTTTACCCTATGAAGCTTTTCATCTTCATCAAGCTCTGCACTCTCGACGATAAGGTTTTGCCATGCTCGCAGCCGGCGCTCAGCCATATCGCCATATTTCTGCCCGAGTTTTTTAATCTGAGCTTCGGGCATCTTAATGCTGAAGCCAGGGGCAGCCGTCAGGCTATAGGCGAGTGAAAGAAAAATCAGGCCAAAGAATGCTGACAGGCGTGATAGAGGGCGGCCTGAGGTTGATCGGTGATTAATCTCTAGTGCGTCTCTGGCCACGTTGATTTATTGGTTCACACTTATGATATTAAAGGGAATCTTCATTGTTTCACAGCCGTAGGGATAACGCTATGGTTATTTACTCAAAATGGGGTGGCCCGCTAGCTTGAACCGGGCATCAGGTTGCATTGCTGTAAGAGCGTTTGCCAAGCCAGGGTATGCCGGTCGCGTGCTTGAATATAGTTAAGCCAGTGGGGAGCATTAGTCGCTAACACCAACTTTCTATATTCCTGCATGGCTTTAGGAATGTTAGTGAAGTTTTGTAATAAGTTTCGATTTAGCTCAAGCCACTGTTTTCCCTGGCGGTCTATGCGTCCCATATAGGGCTGCAGCTGGCCTGCATAGTATTTATTAAATACGTTTTTTACGATACGAGCCTGCGGTGTAGGTTGTTGCTTAAAGCAGAGAGGGCGTTTTTCCAGTCGCTGTTCAATGACCATGGCGGTGTGATCCAGTGTCCTGCTTATAAGGGCTACAGAGCGGAGCCATCGGCTGCCATAGCGTAAGTTGTAAAGGGCCTGATAATGGGTTTCAAGTTGCTCTATCGAGTTCAGGTCAGGCCGCTGGTCACGGTTGACATTCAATCTTGCCAGTTGGGTGAGTGCGGCCAGTGCCTGACGGCTTTGGCTGAATCCATCTTCGCCTTCAAGGGGTAATGCAGGCTCTGACAGGGAGAAGTTTCTTTCTATCGCTTCGCTGGTGAATATGCCATTCCAGAGGGCAGCTTCGAACTCATCGTCTTTAACGCTGAAAATATCCTGTATTTGCTGAACAATTTTTTCCTCAGTATTAGTGCTGTTTAGTCGCACCAAGCATTCTCTGAGGCCGTCGTATAGTTTGATTTCATAAACCATTTTCTTGGATGGAAGCATGACTTTACCCAGAGAGCTGTTGCGCTCGGCGATAAGATTTAATAGGCGGCAGTGGCGCAGATTTAAAACCTCCACCAGCCCTTGGCGCAGATCAGTGACGGGGATGATACGCTCTCTCCGACGTGGGTAAGCAGGTAGTTGAAGGGGAGGGCTAAGATCGAGTTTTGCATCAATATCCAGGCTATTAGCTAGCCGCTTGCTGTACGTCTCCAGCATCTGTTCCGGTTGCGGGTTTTCACAGCCGAGTAACAGCAGGGAGGAGAACAGGGTGATTAAACTGTATTGCAATTTTGGCATTGTTTACGAATGCTCCGGTATCGCATTAATAACAGTATAGCGCTGATAGTTAAGCCTATGACCAGACCGATCCAGAAACCTGAAGCCCCCAGTGCTGGGGTTAGTATATCTGTCAGGCCTAATACATACCCAATGGGAAGGCCGATTAACCAGTATGAAATAAAGACAAGTAAGAGCGGTGTCTCGGTGTCTTTGTGGCCCCGTAAAATGCCAATAGCAGCAACCTGTATTCCGTCGGGTATCTGAAAAATGGCTGCTATCAGCAGCAGGCTGCTGGCGAGTTTAATAATG
>JAIBCZ010000217.1 GCA_024679645.1 Amphritea sp. | reverse complement strand
TGTGTTGTCTGCGCTGTTTGTTGATTTGACGGTTGAGTCAAGGATATTTTGTCGGCTAGCCAAACCCCGATAAGGGTGCGGTTAAAGTGGCCATTAATGAGCTTTTCAGGAAGATGGCGGCGCACTTCCTCTACAATAAAGCGTCCTTCAGAATCGGTCGCGATAAAAACAGCGAGAGGTCGGCCGTCACTGGTAATGGCAATTTGTGTTTTGAAATGTTGGATATCCAACAAGCTCGCCGACAGGGTTAATGGTGAAGGCCATATTCCTGGATGAGGGGCTGTTTTAATGCTTGGTGGCCAGTTGCCAGAACTCTGCTCTATAGCCACCCTTTCTCGAAGTGTCTGTATATGTGTGAGTAAATCTGCAGACTTAGCTGCATGAATGTAACGTTGGTAAGATGGAATAGCGATTGCTGCGAGGATGCCAATAATGGCGATGACTATTAATACCTCGATTAGGGTAAATCCTTTATTTTTATGCACCGATAGATGCTCCGTCTAGTTAGGCTAATGTCTGTTACACTGAATTACGTCTTTAGAATATAGCTTATAAATCAATAGGTACGTGCCTGTCCTTTTCGTTACTCTATAATATTTTCAGAATAAGTAGTAGGTAATACCAAGAGCTGCTATTTAGCCCCTCAATACTACAGCGAAATCACGAATCCTTCTTTTTTCTCTCATTGCCGCCATACATTTTTACTTGCCGCTTTGCCGCTTTATAACGGTAAAGGGTTGCCGCTAGATACTGCGTGAATATTTAACATGTTGTTTTGTAATGTTTTTTTTGTTTTGGTATCACCTTTGCATTATAGGTGATATAGGAATAGTTGAGGCAGGACGATGGCGATAAGCTTTGATAAAGCATTAGGAATTCATGAGCAGGCAGTTGGCTTGCGGATTCAGCGTGCTGAAATTCTGGCGAATAATATTGCTAACAGTGATACCCCGAATTACAAAGCGCGCGATATTGATTTTAAAAGCGTTTTGCAAGGGGTTCAAAGTGGTCAGCAGCCGTTGAAGATGGCGCATACTGATGATGCGCATAATTCTGGTTTGATCGCTTCCGATTTTGCTTCAGAGATGATGTATCGCATGCCAAATCAACCGAGTATCGACGGAAACACCGTCAACGTACAGGAAGAGATGGCTAGATACACTGAGAACGCGGTGGACTATCAAGCGTCGTTCCAGTTCCTGAATAAGAAATTTAAAGGTTTAAGTAACGCGATTAAGGGTGAGTAATTATGTCTCTGGGTAACGTTTTTGATATTGCTGGTTCCGCAATGAGCGCTCAAAGTGTGCGCTTGAACACGACTGCCAGCAATATGGCGAATGCTGAGAGCGTGAGCAGTAGTGAAGGCGAAACCTATCGTGCACGTAAGCCTGTTTTTGAATTGAAACAGATGGAAAACCTTCAGTCAGGTAGTGCTCCTTTAGGTGCGCAGGCGGGTCAGGGGGTTAATGTGGCGGGTATTGTTGAAAGTGATGCGCCGCTGCGTCAGGAGTATAACCCGGATCATCCGATGGCGGATGAAAAAGGGTATGTGTACTACCCCAATGTGAATGTTGTTGAAGAGATGGCGGATATGATCTCAGCGTCGCGTTCTTTTCAGATTAATGCTGAGATTATGAATACTGCAAAACAGATGATGCAGAAAGCACTGACTCTGGGCCAATAGGCTCAAGGCGTGTTTGATATGAGGTGTATTTATGAGTGTTGATAACGTCAACAATACACAATCGGTCTTTGACCAGATTAATGCCAAGAATAAGGCGGGTTCGACATCGTCTTCTGCGGATAGCAGCAGTAGTGCAGACAGTGAGATGTTTATGAAGCTGATGATTGCGCAGCTTCAAAACCAGGACCCGACCAGTCCGGCTGATACAACAGCGTTTATGCAGCAGATTTCTAGCATGAGTACGGTTGAGAGTATCAATAAGCTGAATAGCACGGTTGAAGATATGTCTTCTTCTTTGTTATCCAGCCAGGCGGCTTTGCAAGCGTCTTCGCTGGTGGGGCAGACGGTGTATGCCAAGACGGATAAAGCAGTTGTAGGTGAGTCAAAAGAGATCAGCGGGGTGATTGAGTTACCCGTGAGTTCCCCGGATGTGCGGGTGACCATCTACGATGCTAAAGGCGATAAAATTGAGCAATTTAGTATGGGTGCTCAAAACGTGGGCGACCATAACTTTAAATGGGATGCCGGTGATCGGCCTGAAGGCAGTTACCGCGTAGTAGCTGAAGCGCAGGTTGATGGTGAATATCAGCTGGCAGCAAGCTACATAGGCTACAACGTAAATAGCGTCACTTTGGGACAGAACGGTATTGGTATGAAAGTGAATACTGATGCAGGTGCAGTGTCGCTAAGTGATATTAGACAGTTAGGGTAAAACGAGGAGAACACCATGGCGGGTTTTAATACTGCTATTACCGGTTTGAAAGCAGCAACAACAGATCTTGATGTAACCGGTAACAACATTGCCAACTCCAGTACGGTGGGTTTTAAGGCTTCTCGTACCGAGTTTGGCGACATATATACCTCGGCCGTAGTCGGTGCCGGTTCCAGTAATGTACCGGGCTCCGGTGTTACGGTTACCGATATCGCTCAGGATTTTGCGGCGGGCACAACGGAATTTACCAATAGCAACCTGGATCTGGCGATCGACGGTGCGGGTTTCTTTCAATTATCAGATGAGCAGGGTGGTTTGACCTATACCCGTGCCGGTTCATTCGAACTAGATAAAGACGGCTTTATTGTCAATAAAACCGGTCAGTTTCTGCGGGGCTATCCGGTTGTAAACGATATTGAGCTGCCCCTGGGTAATCTGTCTGTTAGTGAGAAAGAAAGTGCACCTCAGGCTACTTCTACCATGGATCTGTCGGTGAATATCGATTCCCGAAAGGATGCTAATGAATTACAAGCTCTGTACGACAAAGATGTACCTGGTTCCTATACTTATTCGACCACTATGGAACGGGTCGACGCCCTGGGTGATAGTTCAGCAATAAAATATAATTTTGTTGAACAGCGCCCTGTTAAAGAAACACATACCTATGACTATAGTGGGGGAGCAGGTGATACCTTTTTCATTTCAGATGCCGCTATTACACTTACTCTTTCTACAGTCGGAACAGCTGATGGTAGTTTTGAAGCCGATGGAACTTTGAAAGATAATATTCTAGCTCAGCTACAAGATGACAACGTAGATAAACGCATTTTTGATGTTGTACAGGATCAACCTTCAGTTGGAAAAATACAGGTTATATTTAAATCTGATTCAACTCAGTATGGTGATTTGGTTGTAGGTGGAGCTGCCGGTCTTATTAATGAAGATATTGGTGAAGTAACGGCAGGCGAACAGCATTATTTCTCGTTTGGCGATCCTGCTACGACTACCTCAACAACTAGGTTTGGTGCCGGTAATACAGGGATAGAGTTGAGTGTGTCTGGTATTAATATTTCTATTGAGACCGGTGCTTCAGGTGTAACGGCGCAAGATATTGTGAACGAAATTAATGCTCAGCGGACCAGTATCAGCGGGACCAATAGTAATATCGAGTCTTTCTCCTTAGAGTTTGATGATAGTGGTGCTCCACAACTACTTGTTAATTATCGGCCTGAGGGTGGTGATGTAGATGCAAATAGCTTAGATCTACAAGTGCTGTCAGGTGTGAATCCCTTTGACCCGGCACTTGGGGTGGGTGCTAGCGGTGTTATTGCACCTGATTTGGAAATCAATGGAGATCCCAGCTATCAGGGAACATATCGTCTTTATGCTTATCTTTTGAACCCTGATGATAGTGAAAAAGACCAGTTGTTGGTGATTGGTAAAGGAGCAGATCCAGGTGAAGGGGGATCTGAGCTTGAGAAAGGCCCTATTTTGCTGAAGTTTGACGATCTGGATGGAAATATAAGCGAGATTAATGGTCAGACAGTTACTAGTACATTGGCTATTCCTCAGCTGACTGTTCAGGGTTTTACCGATAATGATCAGATCCTGGCAAACGATACGGACTCTCAGTCGGTTATCAAGTTAGACTTGACCAACACCACCCAGTTTGCTTCTGACTCTATTAAGAAGTCTTCCGCCCAGAATGGTTATCCCAAAGGTGACCTGATTGGCGTGAGTTTCGGTCTTAATGGTGAGATGGTGGCCAGCTTTAGTAACGGTCAAAAC
>JAIBCZ010000058.1 GCA_024679645.1 Amphritea sp. | reverse complement strand
TTCAACAATCTCATAACTATGGGTAATCTCTACCCCGCCCTTTTCCAGCATGAGCGATGCCGAGCAGTATTGTTCAGCAGAAAGTTTCACGGCACGCTCCACTTTCTTCTCGTTCAGACCTCGGCCAGAAACAATAAACTTCACATGAATCTTAGTGAATACCGCAGGTACTTCATCGGCGCGTTCGGCATCGATCTCAGCAACACAGTCAACAACGTCCTGACGTGTCTTCTTGAGAATACCTATAACATCATAAGAGGTACAGCCACCCAGGCCAAGCAGCATGAGTTCCATTGGGCGCGGGCCCTGTTTCAACTCACCATCCAGAGTGATATCAAACCCAGAACCGGTCGTTCCTTTAAAGCGGACGTCGCCATCCCATTTTACTTTTGCTTGCATAGTATCTGTATCTTCTTTTTTAGTTCTTGTTATGGCGCTTACTTGTTAAACAGTTCTGCCAGTTTTTCGCCCGGGTTTTCTGCCCGCATAAAGGTCTCACCCACCAAAAAGCTATCAACGTTGTGTTCACGCATCGCGATCACATCGTCCCGGTTCAGAATACCGCTCTCGGTCACAACGATACGGTCATCCGGAATCATATTCAGCAACTCGTAGGTGTGCTCCAGAGTCACTTCAAAGCTGTGCAGATCACGGTTATTGATACCCACCAGCTTATTACCCAGCGGCAAAGAGCGTTCCAGCTCAGCCTGGTTATGCACTTCGATCAGTACATCCATACCCAGCTCAATCGCCAGGTCGTTCAGATCAGCCATCTGCTGGTCTTCCAGCGCCGCAACAATCAACAGGATGCAGTCAGCACCGATCGCACGGGCTTCGTACACCTGATACGGATCGACAATAAAGTCTTTACGGATAATCGGCAGAGTACAGGCTGCACGGGCTTCCATCAGATAGGCTTCGCTACCCTGAAAATAATCCGCATCGGTCAGTACTGAGAGACAGCTGGCACCACCCGCTTCGTAGGAAGGCGCGATATCAGCCGGGATAAACGGGTCACGAATAACACCTTTAGACGGGCTGGCTTTCTTCGCTTCAGCGATAATAGCCGAACGGCCTTCCGCTAACGCCTTCTCCATAAATGCAACAAAACCACGGGGATCGGTGTCGCCCCCCTTCTGTGCTTGGATCTGTGCTTTCAGATCATCGATGCTGATCTTAGCCTGACGTTCTGCTACTTCTTCATGCTTGCGGGCGATGATTTTCTTGAGAATAGTCGGTGTATCTGGATTGCTCATTATTCGCCCTTAAAGCCTTGTGTAAATTCAGCCAGTTGTTTCATTTTCGCTGCCGCTGCACCGCTGAGAATGGTCTCTTTCGCTTTTGCCACGCCAGCCTGCAGAGTATCAGCCAGATCCGCCGCGTAGATTGCCGCACCAGCGTTCAGAGCGATCATATCCACTGCCTTCATGTTCTCACCGGCAAACGCCGCTTCGATCAGTGCCCGACTTTCTGCCGATCCATTCACCTGCAGTCCATCCAGAGACTGAACTTCCAGCCCTGCATCAGCAGCATTGATTGTGTATTCACTTATCGCGTCATCTTTTAGTTCAGCAACAAAGCTATCCGTTGCCAGACTCAGTTCATCCAGGCCATCGCTGGCGTGTACCACCAGTGCGTGATTCGCGCCCAGTGCCTGCAACGCTTCTGCCATCGGACGGCAGAGAGACTTATCAAATACACCCAGCAGATAGTGTTTAGCCGATGCAGGGTTAGTCAGCGGTCCCAGAATATTAAACAGTGTGCGCAGGCCCATCTCTTTACGTGGCCCGATCGCGTACTTCATCGCACTGTGATGCTGTGGCGCAAACATAAAGCCGACACCCACTTCATCGATACAACGCCCAACCTGCTCTGGCGTAATTGCCAGATTCACTCCCGCCGCTTCCAGCAGATCTGCAGCACCGGAGCTGGAAGAAACCGAACGGTTACCGTGCTTGGCAACGTTACCGCCCGCAGCAGCGACAACAAAAGAGGACGCACTGGAGACATTAAACAGGTTTGAGCCGTCACCGCCAGTACCGACAATATCTACCGCGTTGTCAGCCTGTACAGATACCGGAATGGCCAGTGCACGCATACCGTCAGCAGCACCGGTGATCTCTGCAACCGTTTCGCCCTTCATGCGCAGAGCGATCAGCAAACCGCCGATCTGAGCATCCGTCGCATTACCGGTCATGATCTGATTCATAACCGCTTTCATCTGTTCAGCCGTCAGGTCCTGGCGATCGACCACCGTTGCCAGAGCTTGTTGAATATCCATTATGTTATTCCGCTACTGTAATTATTTTTTTCGCTTAATAAAATTAGCCAGAAGATCATGGCCCTGCTGGGTCAGAATTGACTCTGGATGAAACTGGACGCCTTCGATATCCAGCGTTTTATGCCGCACACCCATAATTTCGTCCATAGAACCATCTTCATTCTGAGTCCAGGCAGTCATTTCAAGACAATCCGGCAGGGTCTCTTTATCAATTACCAGCGAGTGGTAACGGGTGACAGAAACCGGATTCTCCAGCCCTTCAAATACGCCGGTATTGTTATGAAACACTGGAGACACCTTACCGTGCATCACTTGCCGGGCCCGGACAATATCTCCGCCAAAGGCTTGCGCCATGCTCTGATGACCAAGACAGATACCAAAGATAGGCAGCTTGCCGGCAAAATGATTGATCGCTGCAACCGAGATGCCCGCTTCATTCGGGGTACAGGGGCCTGGCGAGATAACCAGTTGCTCCGGACTCAACGCTTCGATCTGTTCAATCGTAATCTCATCATTACGATGGACCTGAACATCAGCACCTAACTCACCCAGATACTGTACGACGTTATAGGTAAACGAGTCGTAGTTATCTATCATTAACAACATATTGGACCTGACCTGTTGGATTCAGAACATTACACAAAAGAGCCGATAATATTACCGCATGCGGCAGCAGGATCATATATAAGGGAAAGCCTTAACGAAATATTATTCCTGATCAGGAATAAATTTTACCCCGACATTAAACAGACCCCATACCATTCTTCTGCGCCTATCACTCTAAATATAAGATATTCATTAACTTTTTGAATAAGTTTCAGCTTAATTTCATGTTCGCTGGATATAGTTAGCCCACATTGAGTGAGTCACCAATCACATGACCGCTGAAGCAACCAATGTAAATATTAACCAAAATCAGGAGCTGCAAGCATGAAAACATTAGTTAATCGAAAAAACACTTTCAGCTCGCTGTTTACGCTACTGCTCGTGATGTTCTCTTTCCAGGCACAAGCCAAAGACGCAATCTATACATCATTCTTTAGTAATGTCGCCATTTCAGGCTATGACACTGTTGCCTATTTTACTGACAACAAAGCCACTAAAGGCAGCAGCCAGTATGCAACCGAATATAAAGGCGTTAAGTGGCAATTCAAAAATGCTGAAAATCTGGCCGCGTTTAAAGAAGCCCCTGAAAAATATGCACCCCAGTATGGCGGCTATTGCGCCTGGGCGGTTGCTAATAATGATACTGCCTCCGGTGATCCGCAGCAGTGGACCATTGAAGATGGCAAACTTTACCTGAACTACGATGCCAGCATTCAGGCTAAGTGGCTGAAAGACAAACCCAGGCTGATTCAACAAGCTGACAATAACTGGCCTGCGGTTATCCGATAAGTCGACAAACTGTTATCCATAATTTTTAAAGGATTCGCCATGAAATCTCGAATTATCTCTATCGCCAGCTGGATTATTATTCTCTGGATCGCGAAAGTATTCTTAAGCTCTCTGCCCTATAAGTTCACAGGCCACCCGGATACTCAGCATATCTTTTCCACTATTGGTGGCTGGATGAGTAATACAATTTCTACCGGTCTGGGTCACTGGTTTACTCAATACGGTGCTTACGCTGTAGGCTCTGCCGAACTGATTGTATCTATTATCCTGTTGTCACCGGCAGTGTTCTTTATCCTTAAAAAGCTGAACCTTATCGGTAATACTCCTGATCGGGAAATTATTCACAGCATCGGTGGCGTTATGGCCTCATCGGTTATGTTGGGAGCCGTATTTTTCCATCTGGCCACGCCTCTGGGCATTGTTGTGCTGCACAATGGGCAGAGTGATAACGGCTCGCTATTCTTTGCCGCAGTGTCAATTCTGATTCTGGGTATTACGATGGCTCTGGTGAACTATACTCACTGGCGTTCACAGAAATCTGCCACCTGAACAACGTTACTTAGGTTAACCTGCTTACATTAAGCACCGGTCCACTGGTCATACCATACTTACTGATAGCTAACGGGCTTTTATGATTATTCGAATAGTACTGGTCATTTCATACATTGCTTCCTGCATTCGATTGAGAGCAAAGCCCTGGCGCTACTTTCAGCTTAATGCTGACTATTTTAATAAAGCGAAAGGTCTCTATTCGAAGCAGGATATAAATGATCTGATTCCTGAACCATGGCGCTTATCTCAGTGGATAGATAAGTCTACAACAGAGACTACCGACAACCCGAACATTGCCGCTGAGTCCTATCCTCTTTTTGTAAAACCTGAATGGGGACAAAACTCGCAAGGCATACTGCGGGCTGATAATGCGGAAGAGTTAGCCAGAATACGAGCGCAACGCAATATCAAACAGCCGATGCAGTACCTGATTCAGGAAGGAGCTAAAGGCAAAATTGAATTTGAAATTTTTGCGATTCCCTGTGATAAATCAGCCGTTCGTTACGCCATGCTATCAGTTACTCAGGTCATAAATCATAGCGATGATGATTATCCAATCAACGGCATCTATAACCAGCAAACCGAGTATCTGGATATCACGGAGAAGCTGAGCCAGGAGCAACGCGATCAGCTTTGGAATTATATCAAATCGATAGGCCGCTTCAGGATATCGCGGGTAGGCGTACGCGCTGATTCCGTAAAACAACTTATCGCAGGGGATTTTAAAGTAATTGAGATCAATCTGTTCCTGCCAATGCCATTGGTACTATTAACCTCAAACACCAGCACCCGCAACAAGTACAAGACCGCGCTGCAATGCACCAGATTACTGGCTAAACAGACTAAAACGCTACCAAGCATTAATAAAGAGCCGGTTATTTTTTTTAAGAAGCTCGCTTTTATCCGACGCACCAACCGGACTGATTAAGGACATATTTGATGCAAGCAATTAAAAAAGCACTCTACAGCTGGATCAGCCAAAAATTTATGAATGGCTGTAGCAGCTATAACAACCTTGACGTCAGAAAAAGTTGCCGCTCTAAAGAGCAGGCACGAGCGGTATTTAATCAAGGCAATGTTCCCCACGCCAAAGGACTGATATTTTTCAACCCATTCAAAGCTCATAGTTTTGCAAAGCAACACGGTTTCCCACTGGTCATTAAGCCAAATGTAAGTGGCTATTCCCGTGGCAGTTACTTTCCGATCAATAACTACCCTGAGCTCTGGAAAGCGATTTTCCTGGCTAAGATCTGGTGGCCAACAACCGTCGTTGAACAGTACCTTAAGGGCTGCAACTATCGGGTTGTCGCTATTAAAGGGGAGTTGATGTCTGTCATCGAGCGCTACCCACCAACGGTAACCGGTAATGGCACACTCAGCATCAATGCGCTAATTGATGAAGAAAATGCAGTACGAACAGCGATGAAGCTGTACCCAACTATCTACCCAATTCAGAAAAACGAGCAAACGATTAACTTTCTGAAAAAGCAGCACCTTAGCCTGGATTCTGTCCCCGCGGCAGGAGAGGTGATAACCCTGTTCTATCGTATCTCACTGGCACCTGGCGGCACCGTGAGAACAGTCGATAAAAGCACTATTCCTGAAGACAATAAACAGCTGTTTCTTGATGTGCTGGAAATGTTCGACGCTAATATTCTGGGTATCGATGTTATTTTTGAAAAAGGTATTGAACACTCCTATAAAGATCAGAAGTGTATCTTCCTCGAGGTGAACTCCCGCCCCTATCTGAAGATGCATGACTATCCACGCTTTGGTGAAAAAGAGGATCTGGCACCTTATTATCAAAAACTGGATCAACTCGACATCAGTAACGCAGACACCTACTGATGAATACTATCGCGCGTAATTTCTTCCAGTTTGCCGGGGTACACACCCTGTTGATAGGCCTGCTGCCGTTTTTTATACCCGTACTGCTGTTGCAACGAGGTAATTCGATAGAGGCGATCGCCCTGTTTATCGCATTAACCGGTCTGAGTTTTATTTTTTCACTGAAGCTCTGGGAAAAAGTCTATCAACAAGCAAACTGGCGGCTGATTACCGCAACCTCTTTTATGACTGAGATTGGTCTGGTCGCAGCACTGCTGTATACAGACGGTATTCTGTTACTGACAGCAGCGGCCCTGCTGAATGGCGCGTACAACTGTTTCTACTGGACTACCCAGCGGGTGCTATTCAGTACGATGACCACCGACCCCGTTCAATCCTCTGACTCACACACCCGAGAACAGCCATCAGCCAATCATCAGACCGGCCGCCACTATGGTAACTTTCAGATCATGGTCGTGGTACTGTTAAAACTAGGCATTCTTATTAGCGTGTTCCTGCTTGAAGGCGGCTACGAATCTCTGCTATTCATAGTCAGCAGCGCGATTTCTGGCGGCGCTATGTTGTGGTTTTTACGCAGCAGTAATGATGCAGCATTAACCAGTATCAACACGACATTAAGCCGATCATCCAACGACAATAATAGTGTAAGGGAACCTGTTACATCCGACCGCTCTGAACAGAACCAACGCCACTGCCAATCTATTTTTAAATTTAAAGATAACCATAACTCAGCGGTCGTCTTTTATCTCGATGGCGTATTCCTGTTCCTGGAAAGTTATTTCTGGATCATCTCTCTGTATTACATTACCCAGGAAAATATTAAGCAATTAGGCTTTATTGTCGTGTTACTGACGGTATTTTTATCGGTTATATTCTTCCTGCTGAAAAACAGAATCGACGCGATTAACCGCAACAAAATTTATGTCATTGCTGTCGTATTTTATGCGGCCTCCTGGTTACTGCGTAGCACGCTTGATAACAGCATGCCGGATTACTGGATCTATCCAGCTATTTTGGTTATCGCCTTTCTGACGACGTTCTTCCGACTAAGCTTTAACAAGCGTTTCTTCGACAACGCCCGCCAGCTACGCCCGCTTAATTATCTGCTAGCGAAAAGCTACCTGTCACAAACCGGCATCGTCATTTTCTTCAGCCTGATCGCTCTGCTTGCTTCTTATTTTGAGGATGTTCAGTCTGCGCTGGCATCAACCTATCTGATACTCACACCTATCGCATTAATATATCTGGTCTATAGCGTACCTAAAGAAACAGCAGACAGATCAACCACTGAAGACGAAGCGATGACGTCAGTCACAGCACCACCCCAGAATTTACAGTTTAGTAAGACGGAAAATTAACATGGACAAAATGATCAGTAGTACTGTGAATATCCTGGATCAACTGCAGGATTTCATCAACAGCATAGACGCCGAAACCTATCAGACAAGTCACAAACCTATGTTTGACAGCAGCATTGGCCAACATCTGCGCCATATCCTCGATCTGTTTCAGGCGCTGATTCAGAACAGCGATGCCTCGGTCATAAACTACGACATTCGTCAGCGTGGCATCCCTCTGGAAACTGTCCAGCAGGAAGGTATTGTTGCGTTAGACAGTGTGCGGCAATGGCTAACGGGATTAACAGCGGCTGATCTTCAGCTTCAGGTTACAATCCTGACCGAGGTGGATATTGACGAGCAGTTCAGCGTTCAGCTCAACTCCTCTTTTGGCCGAGAACTGGCATTTGCGTCAACCCATGCGATTCATCATCTGGCGCTTATGGCCACTATCGCAAAAGTGTTAGGCTGTCAGGTAGATGCTCAATACGGTACAGCGCCCGCTACTGCCACTTATCTGCGCTCTTTAGTTGCAGAGACGGGAACACCTGCTCAACCTGAACAGTCTGCATAAGCTCTAAGGAATCACCCTATGTGTACCGTAAGCTGGCTAGTTGATTCTGATGGTTATCAGTTATTTTTCAATCGTGATGAACAACGCAGCCGCAGTCGGGCGTTGGCTCCCCAGGCGCTTCAACAGAAACACTGCAAAGTGTTGATGCCCATCGACCCTGATGGCGGGGGCAGCTGGATCTCGGTAAATGACCAGGGTCTGAGCTTGTGCTTACTGAACTTCTATCAGGGCAAAAGACCAACAGGGGTATTAAAAAGCCGCGGGCAGTTACTCAAGTCTTTATCGGCCTTACCAACACAGCCTGACATCACAACTGAACTCAGTAATACCAACCTACACCAATACGCCCCGTTCACCCTGCTAACCTTTACATTAGATCAGCAACCCCAGGGCCTTCAGTGGGATGGTAGCACCTTGACAATTCTATGTATTAAAAGCCCGATGACATCCTCGTCAGTTGCGTTTGATGCTGTATATTCCGCTCGCCAGCGTAACTTCGCTCACTTAGGCCTCACACCTGATGCCAATCAATTACTGACTTTCCACAGCAGCCATCAATCGGTTGATCAGCCAGATAAACATAGTCTGTCGGACAACTATCAGCGAGAAGAAAGTGGTCAGACAATACAGGGAGAGCTCTCCGTTTGTATGCACCGGGACGATGCTCAGACAGTCAGTTTCAGTCACATTGAAGTGACACTGGAAAAAGCGACCTTTACTTATCTGGATGGCTCACCCTGTGCACACCAACTGACAAGCATCGATGCACTCAGAGACACCGCAAATCAAAGCAGCCTTTATCAGGTGCAAAAGGGCTTTCACCCGGTCTCCTCTAATCAGCAAGAAGCCGAAGTTTTAAGCTAAGGTACGCGCTATTATGCTCTCAGTGATTCTGACAACAATGTTTTTCTAATGTCAGTGAGACCGAGTCGGCAAAGCGCAATGCATGAGGCTTATCAATGGTCACGCTCGCGAAGCTAACCCAGGGATGTGTAGTAGCAATATCCAGTACATCGCCTACCAGTTTTTCCAGCAACAGAAAGTGCCCCTCCTCTACGTGCTGGATAATCTCTTTACACACCACTTTATAGTTCAGTGCCTTCTCCACATCATCAGTAATAGCCGCTTTCTCCGCCGGATAATGAATCTCGATGTTGATCACCACATCCTGCAGTTTTTCCCGCTCTTCCGGGTTAAACCCTATATAGGTACGCAGACGCAGATTGGTGATACGGATAATGGCGTTGCTAACGCTTGGCATAAAAGGATCCTTTGCGGGTTTATCGGGCTATGATGTTATATTAGTTTATCAGAAGAAGTGCTTAGCGCGTCTTGCTAGTGGGTAGACGGAAAGTTTGGTTTTCCTTGCTAGTTAAGGCATCTCTGATCGTATTCACAGAGGATAACATGACAACACTTGTGGTAGGCGCCAGCGGCGCAACGGGTCGGTTACTGGTAGAACAATTACTCAACCAGGGCGAGTCGGTACGCATTATCATCCGCACTGAGACTAACCTGCCAGGAGCTATTAGCAGCCATGCTAATCTGACCATAATTCAAGCGAGCATTTCTGAGATGAGTGATGCAGAACTGGCCCGACATGTTACCGGCTGCGATGCCGTGGTTTCTTGTCTGGGACATACGCTAAATTTTACAGGTATTTACGGGCAACCCCGACGTCTGGTGACTGATACAGCACGTCGCATATGCTCTGCCATTCAGAAAAACATTACAGATCAGCCCGTTAAATATGTGCTGATGAATACCACAGGCAATAAAAACAGGGATCTTCAAGAGCCTACCTCTTTTCGTCACAACGCTGTCATTGGGTTATTACGCTTATTGCTTCCACCCCATGTGGATAACGAAAAAGCCGCCGACTTTCTACGCACTGAGATCGGTCAGAATCACTCTGCCATCGAGTGGGTTGCTGTCCGTCCTGATGGGTTAATTGATAACCCCGACGTAAGCAAATACGATCTACACCCATCCCCCATTCGAGACCCTATATTTAATTCGGGGCAGACCAGCCGGATTAACGTTGCACACTTTATGGCAACGTTAATTAGCGATACCGATAGCTGGACGCGCTGGCAAGGACAGATGCCGGTAATCTATAACCGCAGCTAATCTTTTAAGAATGAGATCCGTGCCAATCGTCACTCTGCTATATTTTGTATGTGCCGGGACAGGTATGATGGCGCTTCGTATACTTTATTAGATATTTTAGACCCCTTGCCGGACACAACTATGAATGATGAGATCAATTACAAGAACAACCCACTACACGGCCTGGGTTTAAAAGAGCTGCTGACACAAATAGTCGAACATTACGGTTTTGAGATCCTGTACGCCTACCTGAACATCAACTGTTTTAAGACCAATCCAAGCATTGAATCCAGCGTTAAATTTCTCAAGAAAACGGAGTGGGCGCGGGAAAAAGTAGAACAGTTCTATCTGTATAAATTTAAAAACCTGCCTAGGGTTTCATCGGAACAGTTTGCCCTGTCACCACGAGACCGAATAATGCCGGATGACCAAACCCCAAGGGAGCCCGCCGAGCTAAGCCTTGAAGATGCCGAGGTAGAGCGTGAGCAAAAAGCTAAAAAGGCCGCTGAATTCAGCAAAAGTAACCGTAACAATTCTGGAAAAAACTATGGTGCGAAACGCGGCGGCTATTCCAGCAGGCAGGAAGACGCTCGCGATAAGCAAGATCGCTGGAAATCTGACCGCAAGCCCAGTAGCTCTCAAAGTCGTTCGAATGACAACGATGATGATCCATGGGCAAACTGGAAGAACAAACAGTAAGACCTGCTGATAGATGAGTATGTCCGAAATACAAACCTATGGCCTAGGAGACAACTCCTATAAAGCTGCCGGTGAACTCGCCGGCCTGACCCGACTGGTCAATGATTTCTATGACATTATGGATGATATCCCGGAATCAAAACGGATCCGGGATATGCACCCTGACGACCTGTCCGAATCCCGAAAGAAACTGATCTACTTTCTATCAGGC
>JAIBCZ010000081.1 GCA_024679645.1 Amphritea sp. | reverse complement strand
GGGCCCCGGCGTCTGCGGCGACGCTTTGGCGGTGCGTCTTTGGTTGCTTCGCGAGACATATGGCTGCGGATCTGCGGATTCTGAACCTGATAATCGGTCCACCACTTGCCCAGCCCGTCCAGCTCTTCACCGCTATTTTCCCTGAGAATCAGCAGATCATAAGCGGCTCGGAATCGTGGGTGCTCTATGAGTCGGTCAGCGCGTTTACCTTGCCTGCGAGGTAAGCGGAACTGTAATTCCCAGATCTCTCTGATCGGGGTAGAGAAGCGGCGGGGAATCGCGGTTTGGCGAATCTGGTTACCAATGACCTGATTTGCTGCTTCGTGCATCGCTGGAACCGTATGCATGCCAGCTTCTTCGATTAGCTGTTTCATGCGTCGTTGCATTGGATACCAAAGCAGTGCGGCAAAAAGGAACGCTGGTGTTACGCTTTTATCTTGCTGTATTCGACGATCGGTGTTCTGTAGCGCGTTTAAAACCAGTTTTTCTACCGGGTAGTCATCAGGATTTTCAAGGCTGTATGCGGTCTGCTGAAGCAGTGGTTCCAATAAATTGTATTTGCGCAACTGGTGGAAAGATTCAACGCCGTGACCTGACTGAAAAATCTTCAAGGCTTCGTCAAATAGACGGGCAGGGGCGATGTCTTTTAGCAGATAGCCAAGTTCTTTTAAGGGAGCTTCCGATGCAGGTTCAAGGGTAAATCCTAACTTGGCAGCAAAACGAGCAGCCCGGAGCATACGTACCGGATCTTCACGGTAGCGGGCGTCCGGGTCGCCAATCATTCGTAGAGTGCCGCTTTTCAGATCACTAAAACCGTTAGTGAAATCGTAGATGCAGTGGTCATTAGGGCAGTAATAGAGGGCATTGACGGTAAAGTCGCGGCGTAGCGCATCTTCTTCAATGGTGCCGTATACGTTATCCCGGACGATCATGCCGCTATCATTCTGGCGGCCGTGCTCGCCATCATTGTTTTTTGGATGGCTGTCATGGCTGGCGCGGAAAGTCGCGACTTCGATCAGATCCCGGCCAAAGCGAACGTGTAACAGCTTGAAGCGCCGACCGATTAGTCTGGATCTGCGGAACAGTGCATGGGCCTGATCCGGGGTTGCACTCGTAGCAACATCAAAATCTTTGGGGTGCTTGTTCATCAGCAGGTCGCGGATGCAGCCGCCGACCAGGTAGCCTTCAAATCCTTCGTCCTGTAGATGATAGGCGGTTTTCATCGCCGCATCGTTCAGGCGTCGGCGAGGAATCTGATGGACCTCTTCCGGTATAATCTGACGTCCCTGTGCCTGCTGATTATCAGCACTTTCAGAGCTCTTGTTATTGCTACCAAACAGCCGTCGGATAAAGGAACCTATAGGTGACGAGTTATTGTCCATATCTCACTAAGAATCTTGCGCAGAATTAGAGCGCAGAATAATAGCATGAAAATTAACGGAATAACGCAGTAAACACCGCAAAATCGGTGGTCAATCGAGGAAATTGGAGAAATAGAGAGTAGGGAAAAGGGAATGGATAAGCTGACCGCCTTAGACAACAACGTTAGCCTTAGCTTGTTGTTTTTATTTCTAAGAGCACTAATTCGGGACCGTCGTATTTGAGTGTCAATATCAGCGATCAGCTTAAGAGCCTCATTATTATTTTTATTCGAGGCAGGTTACTTATAAGCGGGCAATCTGGGTTTTATTTTTATTATGATCGCATGCTTTAAGCATTGTTTTTCTTCTTGACTAAAATATAGCAGGGTCTGTGCCAGTATTTGTAACATTATGATTATTAAGAAAAATAAAATAAAGCGTTATGTTTGTTACCTATAAGATTTATTGTGGGTAACAAAAAGTGTTACCTTTTTACTCATGCTGCACTTGCTCAATGGGGGATAAGTAACACTTTTGGTAGGGGTTTATTATCCTAAAGTTTTAGTCTGTCAGCCCGTTTACACTGAGTCCTATTTTGGTTTTCTCGGAATACCTAGTTTCTGGCGTCTTTCCCATAAGCACTTTCGACTAACGCCTAGCTTTTTTGCCAGGGCGGTTTCGCTCATATTGTCCTGGTTTTCCAACACAAAGCGCTGAAAGTAATCATCCAGCGACAGGTTTTGTTCAGGACGGCGTTCGGATGTACTGTCGTCTGTTTCAGCAACGAGTGAGTTGCCGCTGGCAAAGTTACTTTCTAGTGCGGCCAGAGACCCTGGTTCAATATCAAGGCCGAGTAAGTCGGTGGTGATAGTATGGTCTTCGGCCAGGATAACCGCCCGTTCGATAGCGTTTTGCAGTTCTCTGACATTGCCGGGCCAGTTATAGCGAATCATCGTTTGGCAGGCATCGGGACTGAACTTGAGTAATCTGGAACCGAGTTTGTCGCAGCTTTTTTGCAGAAACTGTTGGGCTATCACGATGATATCTTCGCCCCGCTCTCTCAGAGGAGGCATCTGCAGTTCCATCACATATAGTCGGTAATACAGATCTTCACGGAACTCGCCGGTCTTGGTTAGTGCTTTTAAGTTTCGATGGGTTGCTGCGATAAGGCGAACATCTACATTGATAGATTTGACGGCGCCGACACGACGTATCTCGTTTTCTTGCAGGAAGCGTAACAGGCGTGCCTGTGCCTCCAGGGGTAATTCGCCAATTTCATCCAGAAACAACGTGCCGCCATCGGCGGCTTCGATTAAACCGTTGCGAGCGCTATCAGCGCCGGTGAAAGCGCCTTTTTCATGACCAAAGAGTTCAGATTCAATCAGTGTTTCCGGGATCGAAGCGCAGTTAACCGATACCATCGGCGCAGTGGCGCGGGCGCTCTGTTGGTGAATGGCACGGGCTGCCAGTTCCTTACCGGTGCCGGACTCTCCTTGAATTAAAACAGTCGCATCAGTGCGGGCGACTTTGTGGATGCGACTAAACAGATCCTGCATCGGCTTGCAGGTGCCAACCATTTGATTGGTTGAGGGAGGGGCCGTAGCCTCAGTGGGGGCCTGCGTACTTTTATCTTCAGCGCCACGAAGCTTGATAATGTTGGCTATAGTGTCCAGTACTTCATCGTGATCAAAGGGCTTGGCGATATAATCGACCGCGCCCATCTTCATGGCGTCAACCGCGGAACGCATACTGGCATAGCTGGTCATAATGACCACAGGGACAGCCTTGGCCAGGTTGATCAGGTCGGTACCTGGTGCTCCGGGCAATCGCAGATCGCTGATGATCAGATTGTATTCATTGAGGTTGAACTGGCGGGTTGCTTCATCGACAGATCCTGCGTCATCCACTGCATAGCTGTTACGCTCCAGCAGGCGTCGGAGGGCCGTACGTATAATAGATTCATCTTCTACGATCAGAATGCGGCTCATTCGGTATACCTTTGCTTTCTTAACCTCCTCCACAGGTGTTTGTTAATACAAATCTATCCTGTCGCTTATTCTTGTAAGCTTTTGGGGAGGGTGATAACCACTTGAGTGCCATTGTTCTGATTTTTATTGGCGGGACTCACTATCCTTATACTACCATAATGCTCTTCGATGATGTTATATACCAAAGGCAGGCCCAGACCGGTGCCTTTGCCCGGGTCTTTTGTGGTGAAAAAAGGCTCGAACAGTTTGTCCTGATGCTCTTTGATAATACCGCTGCCTTCATCCGTTATCGTTACTTCGATTGAACTGCTGTGTTCCTGCGTATCTAGCCATACGATACTGTTTTCCGGAGACGCATCGCAGGCATTATTGATCAGGTTGACGAATACTTGCAGGAGTCGCTGAGGGTCACCGCCAACGATTACTTCCGCGTTAATGTTATTGATCAGTTGTATCTGACGACCCCGGCTATCCATGGATACCAGATGGATCGCTTCATCAGTTACTGTTTTTAGGTTTACTGATTCTTCAAATCGCTGGATATCACTTTGTCCGGTGTGAGCAAAACGTATCAGTGACTGCACAATTCGGGTTATGCGGTCTGTTTGGGCGACGATCTGATCGCCGCTCTCGAGAATAATAGGGTCATCTGTTTCGTATTTCAGGTTCTGGGCCAGGCAGGCGATACCGGTGACCGGGTTGCCTATCTCATGGGCCACACCCGCAGCAAAGCGGCCAATGGAAGCGAGTCGTTCATTATGAGACAGCCGGTTGACCAGAATCTGGTTCTCAGTTTCATTCTCTAGCAGAATAACCATCGCGTTAGTATCATCTGCCAGACTGGCTTTGTGCAGACTGATCCAGCAGTTTTCTTCATTGATTAGCATATGGTGTGAGAGCAGGTGATTTTGTTTCTGAGTAGAAAAATCAGATAACAGTTCGCCCCAGGGAGCGGCAATGGTTGCCAGTTTTTTCGTCAATACTGAGGGGGTGCGTAATCCGGTGAAGTGCTCCATCTCCTCGTTCCAGAAGATAATCTGACCTTTTTCATCAAGAGAGCAAGCGCCGATTGGCAGTCGCTGTAGCGTCATTCGATGATGGCGGCGCAGATTGTCCAGTTCAGCGGCTAATCCGCTAAGGCGGGTCTGATAGTTTTCCAACTGTCCCTCGAGTAAGTGGATATCCTGAGTGCGATAGTAATTCAGGGTATTGTCTTCGGCATTTTGATTGAGTAAAAGGCTGGCTCCTACTGGTCCGAATAATGCGCTGAGGCGACTCTCAATCAACGTATTGAGTCGCATCAGATCGATAGCATCGAGTTCTTTGTTGTGCAGGCTTAGCTCTGTTAACGCGTTATCAATTTCTCGTTGTGCGGTTGCTTTACCCAATCGTTTACTGAGCAGTTCCACCAGTTCATCACTATTACCGATATCCAGTTGAGGGCCCACCGGACGTTGCAGGCTGTTATGCAAACAGGCGCTGGCGCTGGCGATCTCTTCCTTCGAGCTTTTGGTGATGACTGAGGCTAGCAGAAAAATAGTGATATTGGCGGCTAAAGCGTAGATCGCAATTTGATGCCAGTCCTGTTGAATAAACTGGGCGGTCTCTATATCTGTGCCAGAGAGTAAGCCCAGTAACATGGTGATGATCCAGGTGCCCATACCCGCGATCAGTCCCAGACAAAAGCCTGTGCGGTTGGCGCCGGGCCAGAAGAGCGTTGCTAATATCCCGGGCAGGAACTGCATGAAGGCAATGAAGGTCAGCGTGCCGAGCCATTGGAGGTTAAAGTTCAGGCCTATTTTGCTATAAAACAGATAGCTGAATAGCATCATGACGATGATTAGTGTTCGCCTTAGCCAGAGCAACCGTGAGTATAGTTCGTGGGTCGCTACCGGTGGAACCAAAGGCAAAACAATATGATTCTGTAACATGGAGGTAATTGAGATCGTCGCGACGATAATGATGCCGCTTGCGGCAGCCAGACCACCGATGAAGGCCAGAATGGTCAGAAAGTTTGAATTCAGTGCGACACCCATATTGAGAATCAGAAATGCGGGTTGATCGCCTACGCCCAGTTTTATGCCTGCCCAGAGAATAGGGGGTACTGCCAGGGCTAATAAGAGCAAGTAAAGCGGTACGCCCCAGCTGGCTTTGTGCAGGCTATTGGAAGAGGTGTTTTCAGTAAACATCATATGAAACGTATGAGGCATCACAATAATTGCAGAGAAAAACCCCAAGAGCATCGTCCGCCACATATCACTGTCTAGTGGGGTGTTGAATACCTCGGTCTCTTCAGGGTGTTGCTGTAACCACAGTTCGAGTCCACCGGGCCCCTCCATAACACCGTAGAGGGCAAAAAGCGCAATACTGCCGATGGCGATTAATTTGATTAGTGAACCGGTCGCCATCGCTACAATGAGACCTGTGCGGTTATAGCGCAACGAGGGATTTCGGGCTCCGAATAGAATCGAGAAAAGCGCGATCAGAGTACAGAAGCCGACCGCCACCTGTTCAGAGGAGAAGTCCTGATTCAGAATATTCAGAGACTCTGTTACGGCATGAATCTGGATCGAGATCAGAGGCAATATCGCAATAAGTGAAAATAGCGCGGTCAGCGTGCCAGCTGTTGCTGAACGAAAGCGAAAAGCAAACAGATCGGCAAGGGAGCTAAGCTGATAGGTTCGGGTGATTCGAAGAATGGGCACCAGAATAACCGGCGCCAGGAAAAAGGCTGCAGATCCGCCCAGATAAGAGGCCAGAAAGCTGTAACCTGAGGTTTTTGCCTGGGCGAAAGTGCCATAAAAGGTCCAGACACTGGTGAACACGCCCAGCGATAGAACATAGGTTACCGGATGATAGATAATACGGGTCGGGATCCAGCCTTTTTCGGTAATGTACGCTGTGCCGAACAGAAAGGTCAGATAGGTGGTCGCGATGAATAAGAGTTCGGTCAGATTAAAATTCATCCCGGCGTCGCCTCCGTTCAAGAATTGCAACAATCAGAATCAATGCTGCCCAGATAATGAAAGGGCGATACCAGGGTGTGGCTGAGTCAGGCCACCATTGGTCCAGTATGGGGGATAGCAAGTATCCACCAATCATCAGCACAATTAAGAGTCGGTAGAAATGCATTAACTTTCCTCCAGGGCGATGCTCAGACAGGCCGGCACTCTGCTGATATCCCAATGCTCTACGGCCCATTTTAGACATTCTTCTATAGTGCTGTCAGCCAGTGTTTTCAAAGGCTGTTGTCCAAGGAAGTCTAATGCTTTGATCATGAGTTTTACTCTTTCATTCTGATCCAGCGCGGGGGCAAAGGTCTGTTTGCTGAGTTTTTGCCCCAAAGTGTTAGTGGCAACAGGTATGTGCGCGTAGAGAGGCTGTTGATAACCTAGCTGATGTTGCAGATGAATCTGTTTGGGTGTTGAATCGAGCAGATCAGCCCCGCGAACGATATGGGATATCTTCTGTTCGGCATCATCAATGGTGACGGCTAACTGATAGGCAAAAAAACCGTCGCGTCGGAAAATAACAAAATCTTCCTGCTGAGTCTTAAAATCCTGGAGCCCGAGGATCCGATCATTAAAGTGGTAGTTGTTCTCACAGCGACTACGAACGGCGCAAAGCTGATCGGCGTCAGGGGGGTGATTACGGCAATATCCATCGTATCGGGGGCTGCCGCTCCGTCGCTGAATCTGTTGACGGGAGCAGTTGCAGGGGTATGCCAGGCCATTACTTGAAAGCTGTGTGAGAATGTCTTTATAGCGATTCAGGCGATGGCTTTGTCGAACGACCTCTCCGTCCCAGTGGAGACCAAACAGCTCAAGTGTGCTGAGTATGTTATCGGTTGCCCCTTTGACTTCTCTGGGTGGATCCAGGTCTTCGATGCGAACCAGCCAGCGGCCCTTATGGGAGCGAGCGTCAAGATAGCTGGCGAGAGCCGCCAGAAGTGAACCGAAATGAAGCGGTCCAGTGGGTGAGGGGGCGAAACGTCCTGTATAGACCATTACGACAGCGGCTGACGGAAAGTCAGCCGCAGACAGATCAAATACCGAGTTGCTTCTCTTTAATCTCAGCCAGCGTTTTGCAATCGATACACAAGGTTGCAGTCGGACGGGCTTCGAGGCGACGCACACCGATCTCTACGCCGCAGGCGTTACAGTAGCCGTAATCATCTTCATCAATGGTTTCCATCGCTTTGGAAATTTTATTGATAAGTTTACGCTCACGGTCACGGGTACGGAGTTCCAGACTGAACTCCTCTTCCTGGCTTGCGCGATCACTGGGATCAGCAAAGTTGGTCGCTTCTTCCTGTAGATGGTTTACGGTCCGATCAACCTCTTCCATCAATTCCTGTTTCCAGGCATTCAGTATGTTGCGGAAATGATCCTTTTGAGGCTCATTCATGTACTCTTCGCCTTCCTTAATAGGATAAGGCTCAAAGTGTGTGAACTGTGTATCTTGATTCGGCATAGTTCTGCCTCGCTTCTCTTTCTACAAGTCGGGCAACCGTGCCCGAACGCTTCTACCAACGGCCTTGATGCTGGTGAAAATAAACCAACAATCAGAAGGGAGCTGAAGTTACCAGAACCGTTAAGGTTTCACCAGCCCCCAGATCAAAAAAGTAGATCAAAAAACATCTAATCCAAGATGTTCATAATTCTTAACTTTATCAAACTGTTGTGTGTATACAGAAAGTGACAGTTGCATAACCCTTAACTATAGCAGTGATTATCCGGATTACCCTGAGCTGTCAGTCCTTTGTATCAGCCCCGGATGATGAGCGGACCCTTTGCTGAGGTTAGTACTAATGTATAATCTGCGCATCTGTTAATGTTTGTTTTTTATTCACAAGGAAACCGCCTGCAATGAGTAACTGGTCGGATCGTGTCGCTGAAATTGAATCCTTTAAAGTTATGGATCTGCTGAAACGGGCAAAAGAGCTGGAGGCTTTAGGGCATGATGTCGTTCATATGTGCGCCGGAGAACCTGACTTTGCTACACCAGAGCCGGTTGCGGAGGCCGGTATCGCCGCGATTCGGGCTGGCCACACTCAATACACTCCTGCAGCAGGCATTCCAGCGTTGCGTGAAGCCATTGCTGGCTTCTATCAGCAACGTTATGGCCTGGATATCCCCGCAGAGCGAGTGATTGTGACGGCCGGTGCATCAGGGGCATTGTTGATGGTATTTGCCACGCTGGCCAATCCCGGGCAACGTTTTATGATGGCAGACCCCGGTTACCCCTGTAATCCCCGTTTTTTACGGCTACTGGAGGCTCGCGGACAGCTAGTGCCTGCCGAAGCCAGTGATAATTATCAACTGACACCTGAATTGATAGAGCAGCACTGGGATGCTCAGACCGCCGGGGTGTTACTGGCATCACCTGCTAATCCTACTGGTAGTGTGGTTCATCGAGAGCAGCTGGAGCTGATTTCTCAGACAGTGAGGGCCAGGGCAGGACATCTGGTTGTGGATGAGCTTTATCATGGGCTGACGTATGGTTTTGATGCGACCTCTGTGCTTGAAGTGGATCAGGATGCCTTTGTTCTCAATAGTTTTTCCAAGTACTTCGGTATGACGGGATGGCGACTGGGCTGGACAGTGGTGCCTGAGTCAGCGGTCAACGAGATTG
>JAIBCZ010000246.1 GCA_024679645.1 Amphritea sp. | reverse complement strand
GGTCTGATGGGCTCTTTCGCGCAGGCAACAGCCGATAGTTTTGGTGTGACTCGAGAGGCGATGGATAATTTCGCGATAGAGTCCCTGAGCCGTGCGAATAAGGCGATCAATGAAGGTTGGTTTGAGAATGAGATTGCGCCGGTAACGATTAAAAGCCGAAAAGGCGACACACAGGTTGCGATAGATGAGCAGCCGGGTAATGCCAATCCGGATAAGATTCCACAGCTGCGTCCGGCCTTTAAAAAAGACGGTACGGTGACGGCGGCTAATTCCAGCTCTATCTCTGACGGAGCTGCCGCGCTGGTGTTGATGAGCGAAAGCGAAGCCAAAGATCGGGGCCTGCAACCACTGGCTCGTATCACTGGACATATGACCCATGCTCAACGTCCCGCTGATTTTTCAATCGCGCCGATTTCAGCCGTTCAGAAGCTTTTAGATAAGGTGAACTGGAGTAGCGATGATGTTGATCTTTATGAGATCAACGAAGCGTTCGCGGTTGTGACTATGCTGGCAACACAGAAACTGGAGCTGGATTCTGCAAAGGTCAATGTTAACGGCGGTGCATGCGCGCTGGGCCACCCGATTGGCTGCTCCGGTGCCCGAGTTCTGGTTACCCTGATTCACGCACTGAAACGACTGGGCAAGCAACGTGGCGTTGCTTCCCTTTGTATCGGTGGCGGTGAGGCGACAGCGGTTGCTATTGAAATGATCTGAACAGCGGTACGCTGTGCTTAAATAATCTCATTGAGGGGCTGGTTATTCCGCCCCTTTACCTGACTAAAGCGTACTTGCTAAAGAGTACTGGAAAGAGAGAATCATCTGATGGATATGACCCTAAACGAAGACCAGACCATGATTCAGGATATGGCGCGCAAGTTCGCCCAGACCGAACTGGCTCCTGTTGCAGAAAAACTGGATCAGGAAGGTGATCGTGAGCTGTTTCTTAAAAACCTGAATAACCTTGCTGAGCTGGGTTTCATGGGTTTGAACATCGACGGTCAATACGGAGGCACCGAAGCCGGTACTGTGGCGTTTAGTCTGGCTATTACCGAAATTGCCAAAGCGTGTGCCTCCACGGCTGTCAGTATGTCTGTTACAAATATGGTCGCTGAAGTGATTCAGGTGATCGCCTCTGAAGACCAGAAAAATCGTTACTTGCCCAAACTCTGTAGCGGTGAATATGCCGCAGGCGGTTTCTGCCTGACGGAAACCACCGCCGGTTCTGATCCTTCCAATATGAAAACCACAGCGGTTCTGGAGGGTGATGAATGGGTACTCAACGGTGCCAAGCAGTTCATCACCAGTGCAGAATACGCAGGGGTATTTGTGGTCTGGGCGGTTACCGATAAGAGCCTGCCCAAGGGCAAGGGCATCTCCTGCTTCCTGGTAGAGAATAACATTCCCGGTTTGTCTGTTTCTAAAGCTGAAAAGAAAATGGGACAGAGTGCTTCATCCACCAACGAAGTGTTGTTTGAAGATTGCCGCATTCCTAAAGATGCGTTGATGGGGGAACTGAACCAGGGTTTCAAAATAGCGGTTGGTGAACTGGCCGGTGGCCGCATCGGTATTGGCTCTCTTGCGCTAGGTATTGGTCAGGCGGCTATGGACTATGCCCGCACGTATATTACGGAGCGCCAGCAGTTCGGTCAGCCAATATCCAACTTCCAGGGTCTGCAATGGATGATGGCAGATGCTTTTACCGACCTGGAAGCCGCTCGCCTGTTGCTGATGAATGCCGCAGACAAAAAAGCTAAAGGTCAGCCTTTCTCCAAAGAAGCGTCCATGGCCAAGCTGTTTGCGTCTGAAAAAGCGAACAAGGCCTGCTACACCGCGCTGCAATTGATGGGCGGCTATGGCTATATCAAAGAGTTTCCACTGGAGCGTTACGCCCGTGATGTTCGCATAACCTCAATTTACGAGGGAACTAGTGAGATTCAACGGGTCATTATTGCCCGTGAACTGCTACGTGAAATCGCATAAAACAATTAAAAGAATTATTAAAAGGGATAAAACATGGATCTTAATAATAAAGTTGTCATTGTCACCGGTGGTGCATCCGGTCTGGGTTTAGTTACCTGCCAGCAGTTGGCCAAGCAAGGCGCTAAAATTGCCGCCTTTGACTTGAACGAAGAGGCAGGCCAGGCGCTGGTTGAAGAGCTTAAGGGTCAGGCTATCTTTGCTAAAGTTGATGTTACTGACGCCGCCTCTGTTGAAGCAGGTATTGCTCAGGCAGTAGAAGCGTTCGGAACCATCCATGTGTGTATCAACTGTGCCGGTGTGGCTCCTGGTGGAAAAACGGTTGGTCGAAATGGCGCACTACCGTTGGAGAAGTTTTCACAGGTTATCAATATCAATCTGATCGGCACCTTCAATGTGTTGCGTTTAGCTGCTGAGCAGATGGCGAAAAATGAGCCAGGCTCTGACGGTGAGCGTGGTGTCATTATCAATACGGCTTCCGTCGCCGCTTTTGATGGTCAAATGGGGCAATCTGCCTACGCGGCTAGTAAAGCTGGTGTAGTGGGTATGACGTTACCGATCGCTCGTGATCTGGCTAAGCTGGGCATTCGCATTATGACCATCGCACCGGGTATTTTTGATACTCCGATGATGAAAGGTATGACTGACGAAGTACGTGACCCGCTTATCGAAATGGTGCAGAACCCTAAACGTTTCGGTGAACCTGAAGAGTACGCCGCTCTGGCAGCTCACATAATCAGTAATAACTATCTTAATGGCGATGTTATTCGCCTGGATGGTGCTATCCGGATGGAGCCACGTTAAAAATTTGGCAATTGACGATAGTGCTTAGCCCGGGGGAGGTGCCGTTATGTCGCGTAATGGAAGGCATAGCGGTCGACTCCTCGGGAAGCCCTCTTTCTTACGTCGGGGCTGAGTGATATCCGAACAAAGATATAACAATTAAAACTGATTATGGGAGCTTCACATGCAAAGAGTTAAATACGAAGATCTGATCAAAGAGTTTTCACCATCGATGGTTGATGACCAGTTTGTCGGCAGCCTCGAAAGCGGTATTAATGTTTGCGTAGAGATTTGTGACCGCTATGCCGACACCGATAAAATAGCGCTTCGCTACGAGCGGGCCGACGGCTCACGTGGTGAGATGAGCTTCAGTGAGTTAAAAACCCGCTCGGCACAATTTGCCAACTATCTTCAGTCGCAGGGCGTTACTAAAGGCGACCGGATAGCTTGTCTTCTGCCGCGTACCCCAGAGCTGCTGATTACCGTGCTGGGAACGCTCAGAGCCGGTGCAGTGTACCAGCCGCTATTTACCGCGTTTGGCTCCGGTGCTATCGAGTACCGTCTGACTCAGGCGCAAACGAAGTTGATCGTTACCAATTCAGACCAGTGGCCAAAGCTGGCGGATGTGAAGGGGCTGCCAAAAACATTGCTGGTGGCTGATGCCGGAGACCAGTATGCAGCCGAAGCGGATGCGCTGTTTGATCAGGCTCAGGCTGGTCAGGTGGATACCTTTGAACCGGTTCTGATCGGAAAAGATGATCCTTTCCTGCAGATGTTTACCTCGGGTACAACCGGGAAGTCCAAAGGCGTTACCGTACCAGCGAAGGGGTTGATCTCATTCTGGACGTATATGACCTATGCCATCGAAGTGTTGCCGGAAGATCGTTACTGGAATGTTGCCGAT
>JAIBCZ010000136.1 GCA_024679645.1 Amphritea sp. | reverse complement strand
TTAATCAAGCCTGTGTTTTTCAGGCGGCTTGCTCATCCGCCAGTAGCGGTGTTGATGCTTGCACGTCTTTAATCTTTTCAGGCTTTTCTTCGGTGGCAGCAGGTTCAGTCGGCGCTTCACCCGGTTTTCTCTGCTTCTCATAGAGGAAGCTGAGAACGGCGGCCCGATAGTGGTTATATTCCGGATCATCCGCCAGTTCCAGGCGATGGCGAGGGCGTTCCAGTTTGATATCGAGTATTTCACCGACGGTGGCAGCCGGGCCGTTGGTCATCATAACAATGCGATCCGATAGCAATACCGCTTCATCAACATCGTGAGTAATCATGATCACCGTGTTATTCAGGTCTGCCTGAATCTCCATCAGAGAATCTTGCAGGTGCGCCCGTGTCAGGGCATCCAGTGCACCGAAAGGCTCATCCATCAGCATGACGGTTGGCTCCATCGCCAGTGCGCGGGCGATACCCACGCGTTGCTTCATGCCGCCGGAGATCTCGTCGGGTCGTTTATGCATCGCATGATCCATATGTACCAGATGCATGTTGTGTTCGATCCACTCCTTCATTTCGGCTTTAGACTTGCTGTGTTTGAAAACCTGTTTAACAGCCAGCTCAACATTCTGATAGGCGGTTAACCAGGGTAATAGAGAGTGGTTCTGAAACACCACCGCCCGCTCAGGACCGGGTTGGTTTACCTCTCTGCCGTCTAGTAGTACGCCGCCTTTTGTCGCCTGGTAGAGACCGGCAACAATATTCAGAACGGTGGACTTACCGCAACCGGAGTGACCGATCAGCGAGACAAACTCTCCCTGATCTATCTTCAGGTTGACGTTGTTCAATGCTTTAAACGGGCCGCTGGGTGTTGGAAAGTCGATATCGACACCGGTCAGCTCAAGATGTGTTTTAACGGTCATGATCTTCTCCTAACCTTTAACGTCAAGGTCGTTTATCTCAGTTCTACTGATTTATCCCAGGATACTTTTTTCTGCAGTGCCAGCATGACCCGGTCCAGTACGAAACCGATCAGACCGATCACTAATACAGCCACCATTATCCGACCCAGTGAGCTGGAACTACCGTTCTGAAACTCATCCCAGACGAACTTGCCTAAACCCGGATTCTGCGCCAGCATCTCTGCGGCAATTAGTACCATCCAGGCGATGCCTAATGACAGACGCAGGCCGGTGAAAATCATCGGAATAGCGGAAGGGATAACGATCTTAATAACATGGGTCAGCCAGGGCAGGCGCAGTACCTTGCTGACGTTGTTCAGGTCCGTGCTAATGGTTGATACGCCGACGGCGGTATTCAGCAGAGTCGGCCAGAGACAGCAGAGGGAAACGGTGATCAGCGAAGTCACAAAAGATTTAGCAAACATCGGGTCATCACTGACATAAAGCGCACTGACAACCATGGTCACCAGTGGCAACCATGCCAGTGGAGAAACCGGTTTGAATAACTGAATCACGGGGTTGAACGCGCTGTAGAGCGTTTTGTTCATGCCGATCACAATGCCCGCCGGTATAGCGATCAGTGAGGCGGCAAAAAAGCCGGCTAACACTGTCACCAGGCTGGTACCTATCTGGTCAATAAAAGTTGGCTTGCCGGTGTAAGGACGGGTCTTGATAACCGCATCGGGATTGGCTTCCAGTTTCTTCGCATTACGTATCTCCAAACGTTCATAAAAGGCGACCTCTTTTTGACGCTCTCTATTATGCTCTGCGATCAGGTTCTTACTCTCTTCATATACCTGAGTTGGGCCAGGAAACTCACCCAGGGAGGTGTTAATGTTCTGTGCGCCAATATTCCAGATAAACAGAAATACCAGGATACCGCTCAAAGGAACGACAACTGATTTGATCATTTGAGTCAGATTAAACTTCTCTGGTAAGCCTAACGGCTTTAACAGTTTTAATGCGATGCTACTCATAAGGCCTCTCCAATGGGTCACTCAGATGAGTGACCCTTTGGTTTTTGTAGTCAAACTTGTTAGCTGAATCTTTTAGCCGGGCTTTTTTTCAGTGCTTTTTAGTAGAGCTTTTCAGTAAAACCCTTCAGCTGAACGCTTTAGTAGAGCTTGGTTAGCCCGGCGTTAAACAGACGTTAAAGCGTCGTGTCTGGTTTCAGGCCGATTTTAAACTTTGTCAGATACTCATTGGGCTTAGTACCGTCATAGGTAATGTTGTCAATGAAATGAGTCTGTGGGGCTTTGTAACCCGTCTCAGAAGCAAAGTCAGGGAATTCACTGGCTTCAAGCTTGCCTTCTGCGATCAGCTCTTTAGCTGCTGTTGCGTAGATGTCCGGGCGGTAGACTTTCTTAGCGGTATCCATAAACCAGTCATCAGATTTAGGTTCAGCGATCTGACCCCAGCGACGCATTTGAGTCAGGTACCAGATAGCATCAGAGTAGTAGGGATAGGTTGCGTTGTGTCGGAAGAAGACGTTGAAGTCAGGCACTGCGCGCTTATCGCCTTTCTCGTATTCGAATGTTCCGGTCATTGAGTTCGCGATAACATCATAGTCTGCACCGACATAGTCAGAACGAGACAGAATTTCTACTGCTTCAGGGCGATTGCCATTGTTATTATCGTCCAGCCATTTTGCCGCACGGATCATCGCTTTAACGACTCGGATGTGGGTATTCGGGTTCTCATCCGCCCAGCCCTTGGAGACGCCGAATACTTTCTCCGGGTTGTCTTTCCAGATCTCATAGTCGGTTACCACGGGTACGCCTATGCCTTTGAAAACCGCTTGCTGGTTCCAGGGCTCACCGACGCAATAGCCGTAGATGGTGCCGGCTTCCATAGTGGAGGGCATCTGTGGTGGTGGGGTAACTGAAAGCAGGGCATCGGCATCGATCTGACCGGCAGTGTCGCCCTTATGTGGCGCATAGTAACCCGGGTGAATGCCACCGGCTGCCAGCCAGTAACGCAGCTCGTAGTTGTGGGTAGAGACCGGGAACACCATCCCCATATTGAAAGGCTTGCCTTCGGCCTGAAAGGAATCAACAACGGGCTTGAGAGCATCCGCTTTGATCGGGTGAACGGGTTTACCGTCAGCGCCCATCGGCACGTGAGGTTTCATCTGCTCCCAGATATCGTTGGAAACGGTGATAGCGTTGCCATTCAGGTCCATGCTGAAAGCGGTAATAATGTGTGCCTGGGTGCCATAGCCGATCGTTGCTCCCAATGGCTGACCTGCGAGCATGTGCGCACCATCAAGTTCACCATCGATTACCCGGTCTAGCAGCACTTTCCAGTTGGCCTGTGCTTCCAGTTGTACGTACAGGCCTTCATCTTCGAAGTAGCCTTTTTCATAAGCGATAGCCAGAGGGGCCATATCTGTCAGTTTGATAAAGCCAAACTTCAGGTCTTCTTTTTCCGGTTCGCCAACGGCTGCCTGAGCAGTGCTCATTGCCAGCATGCTGCCAACTGCAACGGCGCCGAAAGTTTTTACCGCACCCTGCAATAGCGAGCGACGGCCCATAAACTTAGATAGCAATTTTTGCGACATGTGATGTGGCTCCTGAATATAAGTTTTTAAAAAGCTAAGCAAAAAAGTTAGTCAAAAAAAAAGCGCCTGCTCCTGCCGATGGTGAGATCGGTAAGAGCAGACGCCGTTGTCTTAAGTGAAATTAACTTTCAGTTTCCTGAGAGTTTGCTTGTTAGATTTATTATCTTTGTAATAGCAGGGTCTGTGCCGCTTTGTTAAATTGTCTTATAAATCATATAGATACTTAGAATAAGGTGATTTTCTTAATAATTATCGCCAACCTGACTTTCTAAAAATGCACCCGGGTGGAGCCTCATAATTGTCTCTGGCACTTAAAAGGTGCTCAGGGTTATGGTGACTTTGTTTGAGTCAGTGAGCTGCCTGTTAGCGGCAGCTGTTTGGGTCGAAGGTTGTCCCATTAAAAAACAGATCACTGCCCATCGTCACAGCGCCTGCGTTACCTTGCAAAATCCATTCACTATCGTGATAACCTTCCGGCTTACAATCGATTGTCGGATGAAGGATCTTCATTTTTTTGGCGACATCCCGATAAATATCGGGTCGGTATACCTTGCAAGCTGTTTTGGTCAGATCGACATCTTGCTGAAGCTGTCCCCATTGCTGTATCTGTTCCAGAAACCACAACGCATGGGAGCGCCAGGGATAACTGGCGGCGTAGCGATGAAAGACTCGGTTACCCTGGGTCAACTGCGGTTGCGGCAGCATAGAGAGCGCTGGGCCCAGATATGCTTTGCCTAGCAAGATTTGCAGCGCTTCGTCACTGTTTTGGGGCATATCTAACCAGTGGCTGGCTTGAATCAAGGCGCAGATCAGCGCCTGGTGGGTCGCTGGATGGGCGTTGTGCCAGTTCTCCGTCACGGCAAAGACTTTGTCCGGGCAGTTATTCCAGATCTGATAACCGGAGATAATCGGGTTACCAATGTTCATCTCCTGGGCGATAGAGTTCCAGGGCTCGCCGACACAATAACCGTCGATATGACCTTTCTTCATGGTCACAGCCATCTGTGGTGGAGGCACTACGGTGAGGGTGACATCGTTATCCGGGTCGATACCGGCATCGCTGAGCCAGAAACGCAACAGATAGTTGTGAGCAGAATAGGGATATACCGTCGCCAGCGTGATTTTGTCACGCCCGGTTGCCCGTCGCAGGTTAATCAGCTTTTTTAAGCCAGCCGCAGAGGTATCGTTTGGCTGATGGCCTGACTCATCGATTTCGGCCAGCAATTCATTTGACAGCGTGATTGCGTTGCCGTTCAGGCCGATACTGAAAGCGGTGATCATATTAACCTGGGGAGAACCGAGCCCCAGTGTCGATGCCAGTGGTATGCCGGCGAGCATTTGCGCGCCGTCCAGAAGCCCTAATAAGACCTTATCCCGGATTGATGCCCAGGAACCTTCACGGCTAAGTTGAACATCCAGGCCTGCTTCACTGAAAAAACCTTTCTCTTTAGCGATCACCAAGGGGGCGCAATCCATTAGCGGTAGAAAGCCCAGTGTCAGTGCAGTCTTTTCCGGTGTGTCCAGATGTGGGCTGTGTATTATCGTCATAGTGGTTGCTCTTTGCTCAATCCAGCATCTCAAGTACTGAAATTATATTTTTGGCGATCTGTGTCATCGGTTTTCCCTGATCCATCGCCATGGTGCGCATGGCGCTGTAGGCTTTGTCTTCGGTGCACTGCTGATGCTTCATAATGAGTCGCTTAGCCTGATCAAGCTGTTTGTGATCTTCCAGTTCGCTGCGAATATCATTCAGTTCGCTACGCAGTGCCTGAAACTCCCGGAACCGGGCGGCGGCAACGTCCATGATTGATTGAATCCGGTCCGCGCTCATACCATCTACCACGTAGGCGCTAACCCCGGCTTTAATCGCTTTCTGAATGGTCTGGCTATCGCCGGTTTCAGCAAACATCACCACCGGGCGTGGAATATGGCTATTAAGGGTGGCCATATGCTCCAGTACATCCCGGTCGGGTGAGTCCAGTTCGATAATGATGATGTCAGGACGGATCTGTTCAACCCGGCTGATCAACCCTTCGGTATCGTGCAGACGGCAAACAACTTCATAGCCCTGATCTTTAAGGGCCTGTTCCAGTAAAGCTGAGCGGGCGGTATCTTTATCGATGACCAATACCCGTTCCGGTTGTAAGTGAGTCGTGGTCATAAAGGGTTATTCTTGTCATAACGTTAACCCACTATTGCACTTAGCGTGCCAAAGGCTATATGCCAACCTGCCAACAGAGTTGTGTTCAACCTACCTGCCTCGTGATGTAAGGCTTGAGATGCAATTAATGACGAATGCCAGAAAATCAACACAGCGTTAAAGGTAGAGACTGAAAAGGGAAAAATGCACCAGTTTTGTGCGACGCAGCATTGCGCTGTAGAAATACTCGCCTGATAAAGGAGGCTTATCGACAGTTACGGTAGGCGCTGATCAGAGGAGCAGGTATAATGCGCGGCAATTCCCTTTAATCAGTCTGGATGCATATTTTCTGATGACAGTACGTACCCGTATCGCGCCGT
>JAIBCZ010000013.1 GCA_024679645.1 Amphritea sp. | reverse complement strand
CAGATTAGTCTTATAAGCCATTGGGGTGGCATAGCTCATATTGGCACCAAACAATACCGCCAGCACGAACGGCTCTAGCGGCATGCCTAATTGATTAGCGATGCCGATCGCGATGGGTGTACCGATCACGGCTGCCGCGTTATTCGAGACGATATTAGTCATTATCGCCATCAGTAACATCAACCCACTTAACTGCATAGTCACCGACATGCCCCCCGTCAGGCTGACAAACCCTGCAGCCATCGCATCGGCCGCACCGGTTTCCAGCATGGCAAACCCCAGTGCTAGTGAAGCTGCGACAATCAGAATGATCTGAGCATTGACGGCCTGAGCCATATCTTTCCAACCAAGACAGTTTGTCAGCGCCAATAACAGCACTCCACAGACCGCACTGATAGCGATGGGTAAAATGCCTAATGCCGCAATACCGACCACTGCAATCATAATCATTAATGCCAGGGGGGCTTTTTCGGAATGAGGAATGTGAGAGGTAGCATCCAGTACCAGTATTTTACCCTGCTGTTTCAGGTCTGCGATTGTTTCACTCGCACCCTGTACCAGTAATACGTCACCCACCTGCAACTGCGTATTATCAATATCTGCCACCGCTTGACGACTCTGTGTACCCGAACGATGCAACGCCAGAACAACCAACTGGTAACGATCTGCAAAACGTGTTTTTGCAACCGTCGTATTTAATAGTGGAGAGCCCTGGGCAATGATGATTTCCGCTAACTGCTGACCTTCAGCTTGCAAAGGATGCTCTTCATCTATCTTTTGATCACTGCTGTATAGATCAGCATCCAATAGTTTTTCATAGGCTTTTAAGTTTTCCGGGCTATCACTCACCAATAGTTGATCATCCTGCTTCAGGGTCAACTGTCGGGAAGGCACCGTGAGCGCATCGCTCCCGGCCCTTTTGACATACTGTATTCTGATCTGTTTATCGGTCTGTTCAATAATCTCTTCAACAGTTTTACCGTCAGAAAAACCATCCTGATGAATGTTTAATGCGGCAGAAAAAATACGCGGCGATGCATCCCCAAGTTCCGATGCCCGATCAGGTAGCATTTTCGGAGCCACCAGCCATAAGTAGAGAATAGCGACCAGGCTACTGAGCGCCACAGGCAGAATAAACTCAAACATCGAGAAAGGATTCATTCCCATACTCACAGCTACCGACACCACCAGCAAATTGGTCGATGTACCGATGGTGGTTCCCATCCCCCCTATCAAAGTGGCAAAACCCATGGGCATCAGGATACGTGAGGCAGATGTTTTCATGCGCAACGAAACGCTGGTAAGAATAGGCAACAGTAGAATAACAATAGGCACGTTATTAACGAACGCACTTAATACAGCCCCAACGACCAGTGTTAGCAAAAAAGAAAGCTGTGGCGATACTTCCCATAAGCGAGTCAGCCCTCTGCCAACAGGCTCAAGCGCACCGGTTCGCGCCAGCGCATGCCCTATTATCATCAGCGCAGTAACCGCAACTAAGGCTTCATGGCCAAAACCGGAAAAGAAATCGACGGCATGAATAGTTTTGTCATCGGAGGTAAAAGGGAAAAGCTGAAAACCGGTAGCCAGCGCGGCCAGAACAAATAAACTGGAGGATTCCAGCGGTAGCCAGTCCCGGGTAAACAGAAAAAGAGCCAATGCGGTCAGTAATAAAACAGCAATAGCATGGGTATTCAATACTATGTCAGCGGGCATCATTTATGAGCGACTCTATTTAAAAAAGCATCTCATTCAGTGTAACAAAGCCCGCAAGGGAAACGACAGGTTACAGAAATAAACGTGGTCAGAGCAAAAAACTATACGACCTTCTCTCCCAATTCCCTCTAAACATTTTAACCAAAACTGAACTCTAAAAAATCATTTCCCGCCGAACACCCATCTGAGCTAATAAGCACAACTTCTGAATTTTCGCTTCGATCTCCGGGATATAAGAGGGTATCGTCATCCAAACAGAAAGATGGAGGTACTATACGATTCTGAGTCTTCGGCAGATAAACCCTGTAAGGACCAAGCCTATAACAGCAGAATATTTACGGAAATTTCAATAATTCTGGCTTACCGCGTTTTTGCCTCGGCCCTCAAATCAAGGACTTTTCCCACGGTTCTATTCCAGTTAGCTGCGCATTCCGGTCCACAACGCTCCGCCCAGCGCGGTAAGATAACTTTCGTAGCAACCTGATTACGTACAAGAAGATCAGCATCAGAAGGTTCTACCAGTTTCATCTTACCTGTCTCACCAATAGAACAGGGGCCATCTGACAGACACGCCAGGGCAATAGCATCTTCGGTTGCGGTTTCCTGCCACATGCTTTCGGTTAATGCTGCAAGCTCATTTTGTAAAAGTGTCTTCTGTTCATCACTCAACAAATTCCACTTGTTCATATTCATTGCACCGAATGCCAGCCCCCAGCCTACCCGCAAGGTAAAGCCATGGGAGGCAACTTTGTACAACTTGCTGGTGTATGCTGACATCGTGCCGGTAATTACGCAGTCAACGATACCTTTTTCAAGGGCATCAGGAACATCTTTATAAGGCACACTTACAGGCACCGCGCCAACACCTTCGACAAAATCGCCCAGGGTCGTCAGAAACACTCTTACACGTTTCCCCTTCAGGTCATCAATGCTGCTTATCTGACTGTTACACCAGAGCATCTGACTCGGAAATGGGTACAGAAGCATCAGTTTGGCGTTGTATTTTTCTGCAAAGGCGCGCTCCAGAGTTGGAAAGTAGGCATTAGCCACCTGTTTCTGCACATCGATGCTTTGTACCAGCGACGACAGGTCTGCCCCTTCAAATATTTCACTTTCTGGCACAACATAACCGGGTAAGCCAAACGCGAAATCAAATACACCATTTTTTACCAGGCGCATGATTTCATAGCCCTGCAAGCCCAGTTCAGTATGCGGTTTTATCTCACCCACAATTTGCCCATCACTGACGTCTGCAATGCGCTCATTCCAGAAAGGGCCCTCGTGCTTTTGATAATTAGTGAAGTAGCCCCAGGTGCCTACGCCCTTGATGATGATTGTATCGTTCGCCGTCGATAATCCGCTAAAACCTAAAACCATCAAAAGGAAAAAAAATGACGCTGTGTATGTTTTTATTGTTTTCATAAACACCGGCTTAATCGACCGCCTGAATAATGTATAAATGGGTTTTTAGGGTAGCCTTAATTATAGTGCTTGCCTATAACCACTTGCGTAAGCAGAGTATAACGGCTGTTTCAATCTGACATAATTACTAATTATTCGTCGAAATGACTATGATGCAACATAAATCAATCAAGGCATCGATTATATGAAAAGCAGGTACCGGCTGGGGATACGCGGCCGTTTTTTCTTAGCATTTGGCGCACTGAGCGCGCTAATTCTTCTCGCCAGTATCGTCAGCTGGATATCATATAACCGACTTGGCGATGAATTAAATCGCGTCGTTGAAGGCAATATACACACCCTGAGCCTGATGGCTGACCTGAAAGAACGGGGTACAAAAATAACCCTGATGGCACCTACTTTACTAGCGGTGAAAGATGAATCTGGCCGTCAGAAAATCCGCCAGGACCTGAACCTCAACATAACCACCATGGCTGATTTACTGCCACAGATTTCTGCCGTAACTCAGGAAAATGAAGCACAAAAAAATCTTTCGGAGCAGATTGAAACACTAAACAACACGCTGACAGAACTGGATAACAATGTATTCCAAAAGCTTGATATACAGCAGAAAAAAAGCGCGGAAAACCAACGCCTCCGGTGGGTCGCATCGAGTTTTCTGAGTGATATCAACAGGCTCATAGAAGACGAGCAACAATATCTTTTCAGTTTATTTAATCAGGACTCCCCAGACTCCTGGATCTCTATGAATAACTTCGGTAATGATGCAGTGGGCAAGATAAATGCTGATTTACAGCGGTTGTACCGCATCAAGGCCGATGTAAACCTGCTGATTAACTTAGTAGACCGGGCTCAACATCTGCCAGACCTCAATTCTCTGATCGCAACCCAGACCCACTCCGATGAAATTATTATGCGGATTAAACAGGATATCGAAGCGGTTGGAAATTTACGCGGCATTCAGGCTCTGAAACAAACCATAGTAAATATCGTTTTTCTGACCCGGGGGGACAACAACATGTTTACCATCCGCAGTCAGGAACGGGCTGTACTACAATCCGGAGAGCTATTGCTTAACCGTATCAGGGAGGAGCTTGGCAATTTAAATCAACAGGTTGCAGTCCAGACCGATAAAACCGAAGCCGCAGCTCAGATCTCAGCATACAATGCCCGGGAGACGATTAAGAAAGGCCGTATCTGGATGCTGTTAATGGTCGCCGCAAGTTTAGTATTCTCCATTCTGATTGTCTGGCTCTATGTTGGCCGGAATATGGTGGGCAGAATTACCAGCCTGGATGACAGTATGCGTTCGATTGCCAGTGGCAACTTAGATGTACAGGTGCAGGTAAAAGGTAACGATGAAATTGGTACTATGGCGCGCTCACTGGTCAGTTTCCGCGATCAGCTAAGCACCTTACAGGAAGAACTGGTACAGGCTGGTAAGCTGGCGGCGCTTGGCCAGCTATCCGCCGGTATTGCTCACGAAATTAACCAACCGTTATCAGCAATCGGGCACTATTCACATAATGGCTTACGCCTGATGAAGTCTGGACGGCTGGAAGAAACAGAAAAAAACCTGAATCAGATATCCAATCTGACTAAGCGGGCAACCACCATCATCACCCGTCTTAAATCAATGGCCCGCAAGCAACAGGACAACCTGGTTATGGTCGATCTGCGACTCGTCGTCGATAACGTATTGTCCATGCTTGAAGGGGATGAGGTAAGAAAGCTCACCTCAATAAACGTTAGTTTTGATCATGATCGTAATCTGGTTAATGCCGATGCTGTGCAACTCGAACAAGTGGTACTTAATCTGGTCACCAATGCTCTGGATGCCATTAACGATCAGCCGGAAAAAATGATAACCATTGCTTGCCTGCATCAGGATGACAGGTTTGAGATACATGTAAGTGATAATGGCCCCGGAATTAGCAAGGAAGTACGCGAACAGATCTTTGAGCCTTTTTTCACGACTAAACGCCGTGGCCAGAGTCTGGGACTCGGTTTATCCATTTCATACAACATTATAAAAAGCTTTGGTGGCCGGCTGACCGTCGATGATGAATCCGGCAGCGGCGCATCGTTTTGTATCCAGTTACCCGAATACCGGAGAAGTAAGTCATGAACTCAGCCGTAGCTGATGCCCAGGTAATTATCATTGATGATGAGGAAATTGTTCGTGAATCAATGACTCAGACACTGCAACTCGAAGGCTATAACGCAATTGCATTTGAGAACCCATTAAGTGCTATTGCGCAGTGCTCTACGAGTTGGCAAGGCGTTATTATCTGCGACGTACGTATGGATATCATGGGCGGCCTTGAGGTATTACAGCAGATCCTTGAGATCGACCCTGAGATACCGGTGATCATGTTCAGTGGTCATTCAGATATCGCCATAGCCATTCAAGCAATTCGGCTGGGCGCTTACGACTTTCTGGAAAAAACCAATGATCCTCAACACCAGATTAATACCGTGCAGCGGGCCTGGAAAAAGCGTCAGCTGGTAATTGAGAACAGGAGTTTACGCCAGGCTATACAAGGTCAGCACGAAATCGATAACCGTCTTGTAGGCCAGACTGCAGCAATAATGCGCCTGCGGCAAACGGTTTTACAACTGGCTCAGGTCGATGTGGATCTGATCATCAATGGGGCAACGGGGACAGGTAAAGAGGTTGTCGCTAAGTGTCTGCACGACTTCAGCCCCCGGGCTAAGAAACCTTTTGTTGCGCTTAACTGTGGTGCGGTTACAGAGTCGGTCATAGAAAGTGAGCTGTTTGGTCATGAAGCCGGCGCGTTTACCGGAGCAAATAAAAAACGTATCGGTAAGATCGAGTACGCCAGCGGCGGCACCCTGTTTCTGGATGAGATCGAAAGCATGCCGGCGTCACTTCAGGTAAGGCTGCTGCGGGTGTTGCAGGAGCGAACGCTGCAACGGTTAGGCGGTAATGCCACTATCGACATTGATATCCGGGTTATTGCAGCATCAAAGGTTAATTTGCGTGATTCTGCTGATCAGGGCACATTCCGGGAAGATCTTTATTATCGTCTGAATGTTGCCAGTATTGAGATCCCCTGTCTGGATCAGCGTAAAGAAGATATCCCGGTTCTGTTCAGCCATTTTGTTGATCAGGCAAATCAACGCTTTGGCCGTGACAGCCGGCCTATACCTGAACTTCTGTTGCGTCAGCTTCGCACGCGGAACTGGCCGGGCAATGTACGCGAATTACGTAATGCTGCAGAGCGTTGGTCACTGGGGCTTTCAATCGGGGCAGATACAGAGGCGCCACAGACAAGCAGTGATGGAAATCTGGATGAACTGGTAGACAGCTACGAACGTGAAATAATCTCGGCTGCTCTGATGGCCAATAATGGTCAGGCCGAACTGACCGCTGAAGCCCTAGGGATTCCACGCAAAAAACTCTACCTGCGGATGAAAAAGCACGGCCTCGAACGGAGTGATTTTATAAGTGACTAGTTTGATAGGCGACTCATTAAACAGCTGAGTGAGTTAAAACTGACTCAGCACAACCTCTAATGCCGAGTCAGAACTGACCCAGGAAAGCGATTGACGCTCAAATACAAAACCGATAAGCCTTTGTTTTATTGGTAATAATTTTTAATTTTCAGGTCTGGTACAAGGTTTGCAGTTTATCAGGGTAGCAAATGCCTTTGGTATCGCTAACAAACCATTGATCTGGAGAATAATAATGAAATTTGCACCTAAGAAAACCGCCGTCCTGCTGGCATCCCTACTAACACTGGGAGCCGCCGGCAGCGCTTTAGCAGAGACTCAGTGGCATATGCCCACCCCTTATGGCGATGGTAACCTCCCTACTCAGATCGCTCACCAGTTTGCTGAAGAGATCAAAAGCAACACCGCTGGTGATCTGGACATCGTTGTTCATTCCGGCGCTTCGCTGATCAAACACCCTGAAATTCCCCGTGCAGTGAAAACCGGCCAGGTGCAGTTAGGTGAAGTCTTTATCGGCATTATGGGTAATACCCATCCGGTCTTCAAACACGACAACATTCCTTTCTTAGCCACCACTTATGACAGCGCAGAAAAGCTCTGGAATGCTGCCAAGCCTGAGGTAGAGAAACAGCTTAACAAAGAGGGCATGATGTTGCTGTATACCGTGGCATGGCCTGCTCAGAGCCTGTATACCAAAGCTCCTGTGAACTCTTTAAGCGATCTGAAAGGATCAAAGATGCGCGCCTACAGTCCTTCTACTTCACGTCTGGCTGATCTGATGAATACCTCTCCTACAACCGTACAGGTGCCAGAGATTCCTCAGGCATTCAGCACCGGTATCATCGATGCGATGATTACATCGCCTTCGACCGGCGTTAACGGCCAGGCCTGGGATTACCTGAGCCACTACACCGATGTTCGTGCATGGATTCCTAAAAACGTCGTGGTTGTAAATAAGCGCTCTTTCATGCGTCTGGATAAGAAAACCCAACAGGTGATTCTTGCAGCGGCAGCCAATGCCGAAGTAAAAGGCTGGGCAGGTGTTCGCGGTAAAGCACAGGAAGATACTAAGACTCTGGCTGAAAAAGGTATCGTGGTGTCAGAACCTTCTGACGAGCTGATGGCTGAGCTGAATAAGATCGGCGCGACCATGATCGAGGAATGGAAAGCAGAAGCACCTGAAGTTGAAGCAATACTGTCTAGTTTCAATCAGTAATATTCGTCGCAACAGGCCCTGCTGACTCAGCAGGGCCCATTAAAGAGGTTTATTATTATGCGCTCTCTACTCGATAAGCTTTATCTGGCATCAGGGTACTTGTCGGGGTTCTGTATTGTCCTGATTACGTTAATCATTACCGCACAAATTGTCGGTCGATTGTTTGGCTTTATTGTGCCTTCAGCTGAAGATTTTTCCGGTTATGCTTTGGCCGCCGCTACTTTTTTTGGCCTTGCTTATACCTTTCGTGAAGGCGGACATATCCGGGTTACTCTGGTTATCCAACACTGGACTCGCGGCTCTCGCTACATTCAAGAGTTACTCGTCCTGATTTTTGCACTGCTGTTAGTCAGCTTTATGTCTTTCTACTCTATCCATATGGTCTGGGAATCCTATATTTTTGAAGAGGTCTCTTCAGGCTACGTATCTATTCCGATCTGGATGCCTCAGGTGCCGGTAGCACTAGGTATTGTGATGTTGAATATCGCAATTCTGGATGACGTAATCGCCCTGTTTAAACGCAACACACCTTCCTATAAAGCCCATGAAGGCGAGCTTCATCTGGAGGAAATCTGATGGATACTACAATTATTGGCATTTCCCTGGCGGTATTTATGCTGCTCATGCTGGCGCTGGGTGTCTGGGTTTCACTGGCACTGTTTGGTGTCGGTGTCCTGGGCCTGCTTCTGTCAGGTAACGATCAGATCGGCTTGCTCTTTGCCACCTCAACCTGGGGTGCCAGCACCTCCTGGTCACTGACCGCCTTACCGCTATTTATCTGGATGGGAGAGATTCTTTTTCGCACCCGGCTGTCTGAAGATCTTTTCAAAGGTCTGTCGCCCTGGTTAAGTGGCCTGCCTGGTAAACTGCTTCATGTAAACGTGCTCAGCTGCGGCATTTTTGCTGCGGTTTCAGGCTCTTCTGCCGCCACCGCTGCGACCATCGGACGTATGACCTTGCCGGAGCTCAAAGCTCAGGGATACAGCGACAGGATGGCTGTCGGCACACTTGCCGGTTCAGGTACTCTGGGATTGCTGATTCCACCCTCGATTATTCTAATCGTTTATGGAGTTGCCGCGGAGGTATCCATCGGCCGTCTGTTCATCGCCGGGGCACTGCCCGGGCTGTTGCTGGTAACTCTGTTTATGGGCTATACCGCTATCTGGGCCCTGTTGAATAAAGACGAGCTGCCTAAGCACGATAAAACTCATGTCTCTTTTGCTGAAAAGATAAAAGCGCTACGACTATTATTACCGATAATGGGCCTGATCGGGTTTGTACTGGGCTCAATATATGGTGGTTTAACCACGCCAACTGAAGCTGCGGCTCTAGGTGTTGTCGGTGCATTGTTTCTGGCTGCCGTCACCGGTTCACTGGATAAATCCAGCTTCGGTGAGAGCCTCACCGGTGCAGTTAAAAGCTCCTGCATGATCGGTATGATCCTGGCGGGTGCTCACTTCCTCACTCTGGCAATGGGCTTCCTTGGGATTCCCCGGGCCCTGGCTGAGTGGATCGGTCATATGTCACTTTCTCCAGGTATATTGTTGATTTACCTGACAGTGCTGTTTGTCGCGCTGGGCTGTTTCCTTGATGGTATTTCGGTAGTTGTACTAACCGTTGCCGTGGTACTGCCAATGGTGCAACAGGCGGGTATAGATCTGCTCTGGTTCGGTATTTATATTGTTCTGGTGGTCGAGATGTCTCAGATCACTCCCCCTGTCGGTTTCAACCTGTTTGTCATTCAATCACTAACCGGTAAGAACATTTTATATGTAGCCCGAGCTGCACTGCCGTTTTTCCTACTGATCATGTTCGCAGTGGTATTGATCTATATATTCCCAGAGATCGTAACCCACTTACCTATGTCCATGAGCCAACGATAAGTTAAGGAGGGCCGCAACGATGGAATGTTACGGCTCTCGGGTTATCCAATATCGTCTAGGTCGTCTCACTAATTAACCCTGTCTCCTGCGTTTTGCAATGAACAAGGAATACGGCTGCCTGACAAAAACGGCAACCACCCAGCGTAACCGAATCTGACACACAGAGATTCAAACTGAAATATTCAAAGATAGATCCGGGTTTGATCACCCTTTAAGAGGTTAAACAGGTCATGAAAGCGCAACTTGATAAGAACAATAAGAAGACAGAGACAGGTCCTTCACTCATTCATCGCTGCGGCTTTAGTGAAGCCGTTTCATCACAACAAAGTATTGATTTTTCGGTTATGGGTAGCGGCAATCTGATCGCACTGTCAGACCTGCTACCCATGATCGAAAACCTGGGTGTTGATGTACTGACGTCTGAAAGCCAGGCCGAAGAAAAGACATGGCAGGTCAAGCTGACGCTGCGACCACAAGCGCAGCAGCTACTCCTATCAGAGCAGATGCAGCTTCAGTTTTCTGAAACCTTATTAGCCATTGCAAACAGAGCCGTCGACAACGATGGCTTTAATAAGCTGATCACCCTGTGCGGATTTGAACTTCGTACCTGCGTTCTGTTCCGCTCGATTGCCCGCTACCTGTTACAGATCAACCTGCCTTTCAGCCTAACCTCAATGGAGTCAACTTTATGTCGACATCCAATGATTGCGACACAGATTGCTGAACTTTTTATCCGTAAGTTCACCCCTGAAAAGCGGGCCTCAAAACAGCAACTGAGAGATCTTCGCACAACCCTGAACGGCCATATCGATGTGGTCGAATCTATCGATGATGATCGGATCCTCAACAGCTTCATTGAGGTGATCGAAGCGATGGTACGCAGTAACTTTTTCTGCGAAGAAATCTGGCACGATAGCTCACGCTGCCTGGCATTTAAGTTACTGCCTGCCAAAATCTCCCTGATGCCAAAACCAGCGCCGGCTTATGAGATTTTTGTCTTCAGTCCCGAGGTTGAAGGGGTACACCTGCGCGGAGGCAAAGTTGCCCGGGGCGGCCTGCGCTGGTCAGAACGAATGGAAGATTACCGTACCGAAGTACTGGGTCTTGTAAAAGCTCAGATGGTTAAGAATGCGGTTATCGTGCCAACGGGAGCCAAAGGTGGTTTTGTTTGTAAAACTCTTGAGGACGGCACCGCCCCTGAGCAGAGAATGGAGCAGGTCCGTCATGCCTATTCGGCTTATATCCGTGCGCTACTTGATCTGACAGATAACCGTATTGATGGTTGTACCCGATCACCAAAAGATGTCATCCGCTACGATGATGATGACGCCTATTTGGTGGTGGCTGCCGACAAAGGTACCGCAACCTTTTCTGATACCGCCAACGCTATCGCCTGTGAACGGGGGTTCTGGCTGGGTGATGCGTTCGCCTCCGGTGGATCCCAGGGTTATGACCATAAAAAAATGGGTATCACCGCCCGTGGTGCCTGGGAGTCGACCAAACGGCTGTTTAAAGAGCTGGGGCACGATACCCAGACTACGCCTTTTACCGCAACCGGAATCGGCGATATGTCGGGGGATGTATTCGGTAACGGTATGCTACTGTCGAATCAGATCCGTCTGATCGCAGCATTCAATCATCGCCATATTTTCATAGACCCTAATCCGACCCCTAAGCTTTCATTTAATGAGCGATTGCGGCTGTTCAAACTGCCACGCTCATCATGGAGCGATTACAATCCAGCACTCATATCACAAGGAGGTGGAGTATTTTCACGCACAGCGAAGAAAATCCCACTATCGACAGCTATTCGAGAACGCCTTGGTTTAGCTGACAAGATTGAACAACTCAGCCCTGATGAATTGATTCGTGCCATCCTGCGAGCCGATATTGACCTGCTATGGAATGGAGGAATTGGTACCTACGTTCGCGCCAGCCATGAGCGGGACCAGGATGTTGGCGACCGGGCCAGTGATGCCCTGCGGGTAACCGCGCTTGAGTTAGGTGCCAAAGTAGTAGTTGAAGGCGGTAACCTGGGCCTTACTCAACCCGCACGTATCGAATTTGCCCGTAAGGGAGGGCTGATTAATACCGATGCTGTGGACAACTCAGCCGGTGTCGATTGTTCCGATCACGAGGTCAATATCAAGATCCTGCTGAACCCACTGGTTGAGTCCGACCGTATGAATACCACTGAGCGCGACCAACTACTGGATCAGATGACCGATGACGTCTCAGCGCTGGTACTGCGAAACAACTATCAGCAGAGCAAGATGCTCAGTCAGTCGAATCAGACAGCGCCCCTGTTTATCGCCAAACATGCTCAGCTGATTCAATTACTAGAGCGTGAAGGACGGCTCGACCGACAACTGGAACAGTTACCTGATGATGCCGAAATTGAACAACGGATCGCCAGAAAAGAGGGGCTTACCCGGCCAGAAATAGCGGTTCTTCTGGCCTACAGTAAAAGCCGTTTATTCGAAAAACTGATTGCCACTGATCTTATCGACGACGATCAGATCGCCGCCGAACTGTTTAACTACTTCCCTACTCTGCTGCAACAGCAGTATCGTAAAGAGATTGCCGCACACCCTCTGCGTAAGGAAATACTCGCAGCGCAACTGACCAATCAGGTCATGAATCGCATGGGATCGACCTTTAGCATTTTATTGTTGGAAGAGGTCAGAACAAATTGCGGCCAATGGATCCGCTCTTACACCGTGGCACGCGAAGTACTGGGCATTTCAGACATAGTAAAAGAGATCGATCAATTAGGATTCCAGATCACTAATGAGCAGCAGATGGCTCTGCAACTGAGGATTCACCATCCGCTGGAAAAAGCGACTCACTGGCTGCTAAAAAACGCCGACTGGACGATGACAACAGCTGCAATTATTGCGCACTTTAAACAATCTATAGGCCATACCGGCGACCAGCTACTCAAATACAAGCTGATGCAAAACGATCTGAATACTAGCGGCACAGCCACAACACCCCAGCGAGTCACTCAGGCAAAAGTCGAAGCCCTCGAATTTCTCTACTACGGCTTTGATATCGCCAGCATCGCTGCAATAACCGGCTGTAATCTTAGCTTTACCGCAGCGGCCTTTTTTACCCTTAACACTCAACTGGAACTGTTCTGGCTACGGCGTGAGATCGACCAGTTACCGGCAATTGATAAGTGGCACCGTAAAGCCAGACAGGCATTGATTCAGAACCTGGATAACGGTATTCAGGAAAAAGTTATGCAGTTAATAAACCGTAATACTGAATTAAACAGCCTACCCGATTTTAACGCTGCCATCTCAGAATCAGCTGGCCTAAGACAACTGACAGATCTGATTCGCGATATTAAATCAGAACCTCGCGTAAACATGGCGATGATGACGGTCATTGTTAATAAATTTCGCGAATCATTAAGCGATTACTAACATCCAAATACTTTTGCATTAACCGATAACTGTTCGCTGATAAACATTCTCCGTATCAGCGATACAAGGAGCACATAATGTCTCTGCCTGAAATTAAAACGATCCTTTATACCACCTCACTGGGTAAGCATACGCGCCCGGTTTTCCGGCAAGCGGTCAAGATGGCCAGCCTTTACAAAGCCAGAATTATCATGCTGCATGTGGTTGAGCCTATTGGCGAAACCGGTCAGGTATTAATCCAGAAATATCTGCCTAAAGAGCTGATTAAAACAGTTCATGACGAAGGCCTGAAAACAGTTAAACTCAATATGAAAAAACGGGTACAAAAGTTCTATCAGGACGAAATAGATAAATTTGAAGAGATCCCCGGTGTAGAGATCGACCAGGTAGTCGGCGAAGGTAATCGCTCCGATGTTATTGTCGAACTGGCCAATAAAGTTGATGCAGACCTGATACTGATCGGCTCGCACAATAGCTTTGGCCGTAGTAGCCGCACTACGCGACAGGTGATTAAATATGCAACACAACCGGTGATGGTGATCCCGACCCGTAACTAAGGATTCATCTATTGTTGAGACTTAATACAAATACAACTGAAGATACATTATGAATAAGCGATATCAGAACCTGATCAGCCAGTATATAAAGGCCAAAGATAACAGTAAGCCTCACCTTATGGCTAAAGTGTTCACTGAGCAGGCAACGCTGAAAATGAATGTGCAGACCGACAACATATCTTTTCCGGCTGAAGTACAAAGTGTGGATAACATAACCCGTACACTGGTTCAGGATTTCAACAACAGCTACAACAATATCTACACGCTCTGTATCACTGATTCGGTTGATCAGCACCAACATCACCTTAGCTGCCGCTGGCTGGTCTGTATGACAGAGAAATTAAGCGGATCATTACGACTGGGATTCGGGGACTACCATTGGAGTTTCGAAGAGAGGCCTACAGGCCTGATCAGTCAGTTAACGATCACTATCGATGATATGCAGATTCTACCTGATGACATAACGTCTGAAATACTGAGCTGGTTTGGTACTCTGTCTTATCCATGGGTACTTTCATCTGAGCTCAAAACAACGCTACCGGATATCGAACTCTTGTACAAAACGCTGCAGCCGCTTTTTCAGGAAGATACCCGCCCTGACTGAGTAGAATTAAAACCTTTTAAAGGAGCCGGAACAGATGCCAACTATATTAATTACCGGTGCTAACCGGGGTATCGGACTTGCCCTTGCACGATCATACGTTAAAGACGGATGGCGTGTGTTAGCAACCAGCCGTAAGCCTGATGATTCTCTGATTGAGGGCGCTGAAACTCTGCCACTGGATCTGACCGATCCGGACTCAATTAAAGCGCTGCAACAATCACTTACGGGCGTTCCTATTGATATTGTCTGGAATAACGCGGGAGTCTATCTGGATAAAAACCAATCCCTCGAACAACTCGAAAATCTCGACTGGCTTCGCTCATTCGAAGTCAACTGCATCGCCCCTATCCGCATCGCTGAAGCCTTATCTAAGAACGTTATGTTATCGCAACGAAAAGTAATTGCTTTCACTACCAGCAAGATGTCCTCTCTCGCGGGGAATGGAATCGGAGCGTATGCCTACCGCTCATCAAAGACAGCGCTCAATATGGCCGTGCGCTGCTTTGAGCAAGACCTTAAAGCTCAGGGAATCAGTTGCCTACTGCTGCACCCAGGTCATGTGAGAACAGATATGGGAGGACCAGAAGGAGCTATCGACATAGACGCCAGCGTTACCGGCATGCGAAAGCTAGTTGACCAGATTAATCCAACCCTTCGTGCGCAGACAAGTAAAGGCTTCTTCGATTACGATGGCAGCAGCATCCCCTGGTAAGTAGGCCAAAGTTGAAACCATCCTCTCGCCTGTTTGTAAGGATTAGTCCGGTGGTTCGGTTAGTAGCCCTATCGTTGACTTAACCGTCCCATTCAGAGATTAATTTTCCGCTACCCCAAGTTTCCTCATTGAAAGACTTCAGCCAGAATAAAACTCAGGGAAGATAGCATTATCCGCTGGGTGATTGCCTGGTTTAACACGGACCTCTTCCGGGTTTACGCTTGGATCAGTACCGGGCCTGGGGTCCCAGATTGCATCGTCGCCCAACCAGCGAGTAGAGAACGCTATACGATCCTGAGTAGTTGACTGGTTACCTGCTGAACCATGCAGGGTCCAGGCCGAAAACAGCAGTGCATCACCTGGCTGAAGATCGAAGCCGATGATATCGTAGTCTTCGCGGGCTGCTTCAATATCAGGGCAGGGTATGCCCTCCCCGGTACCGGTCCAGGTATTCTTTTTAACGCCTGAGGCGCCAAAGGCTTCAGGCAGATAAAACACATCATCCTTATGCGAGCCTTTAACAAACTCCAAACCGCTGCCTGCCACCGTTACTGGCGTCAGGGCCAGCCAGATCGATGCAATCTGTTTACCCCTGAATGGCCAATAAGGTACATCCTGATGCCAGGGTGTTGGGGTAGCCGTTTCTGCTTTTTTGATCAGTAGATGGTCAAAATAAAAACGGGAGGTTTGGCTCTGCATCGCTTGAGCAGCTAAGCGGGCACAACCAGAGTTCTTGGCGTATTGATAAACCAGATCATTTGAGCGCCAAAGGTAGCGGTCAGTAAACATGCGCCCCTTTTCAGCACCAGGATTAGCGTCATTGCATAGCTCCCCTGGGTTATCTAGCTGATGTTTGCCGAAGGCAATCAATTCTTCCACCCACTCAGGGTCGACTGCGTTGCGTACACAAACAACACCCTCTTGCTGGTACTGGCGGATCTCATCCTCAGTCAGATCTCTTTGGTTCATGTCGGCTTCCTTTTTTATTTATTGTTGACCCGACTATAGCGCTAACAATAATATTGATTAAGTCGATAATATTGATATCTATTATGGAAAAATTTGATTACAGCACGCTGAGTTTCAAAAGCCTCAAGACTCTCAAGCTTATCTACGAACAGGGTTCCCTGACGGCAGCGGCAATTGAGCTTGGTCAGAATCAGCCAACCGTTAGTTATACACTGGAGCAGATGCGTGAAGCATTACAGGACCCTCTCTTTGTGCGCTCGGGCCGGGGAGTGGCTCCGACCAGCCGCTGCCACCAGATCATGCCAGAGATCGAAAAACTGATCAGAGGGATGTCTGAGCTACTCCAGCCAGAGAACTTTGAGCCCGTTAGTGCCAGGCTGGATATAACGCTGTCCTGTAATCAATATGAATTACAGGTGATCGTTCCGAATTTAGTGCAACGGATCAGCCGTTTAGCTCCCCATATCCGTATGACCTTTATTCAGTCTCATGTTAGTGGTCATCAGCAACTCCAGCGTGGACAGTGCGACTTTCTACTTTCACCCGTCATACATGATTATGAAGCACTCTATCAACGTGCACTGTTTCAGGATCGTTATGTTTGTTTAATCTCCACAGTGCATCCATTGGCCAGACAACAGATCGGGCGTGATGACTATATAGCGGCTAAGCATTTAGAAATTCATTATGAAGGCGGCTGGAAACCTTTTTATTTGAGCGCTCCGGAGCTTCAGGGGACGAATTTAAATATCGCATTACGTCTGCCAAGTGTATCTAACTTCCTTTCGACCATCGCCGGTACCGAACTGGTGATAACCCTGCCGGAACGTTTAGCACATCAGATTGGAGGTGCGATGCAGATTAAAGAGCCGCCCTTTTCCAGTCGTTTTGAGCTCTGTCTCTACTGGAATAAGATGACCCATCACTCCAAGGCCCACCAATGGTTTCGTGAGCAGATAATCGAGGTCTGTAGGGAGCTGGATAGCCCGGAACAGGGCCTTCGCGGTAAATAAAACCTGAATTAACCTTTCGGAATTAAGCCTGCTTAAGCCGATATGCGGTTCAATAAAACTGAAATAGACTTATCCAGTCTCTTGTTGATGCTGAAGACGATAATTGCTGGGGGATAAGCCCAGCTCTTTATTAAATAAACGACGTAGGGAACTCTGGCTGCTATAACCAACCCTTTCAACAATCTGTTCGATGCTAAGGCTGGTTGTCTCTAATAACAATTTAGTTTGCTCAAGCCGAATTCGCTGATGGTAGTCGGACAGACTAATTCCATTCGCTTTCTTAAATCGACGCGACAGTGTTCTCAAACTGACCGAATGCATCTTTGCCAGCGCTTCCATATTCAATTTCTGTGAAATGTCTCTTTGTAATTGACTCTCAACCGCCAGAACCAGGCTGTCTTGATGATCCGCTTGCTCCTGCATAAACAAATACGGTGACGCGTAACTTTTCGAGGCGTCGATTAGCATAGTCCGCGCTGCATTCTGGGCTAACTGCCTACCTACCTGCTGCTCAACAATCTGCAACATAACCCCCAGATTTGCAGTCATAGAACCGGTGCAGTATGTTCCTTCATTGTTTACAAGTAGCTGATCCGCTCGATGGTTAACCCCGGGATAACGACTTCGGAAAAGCCCGCCAAGCCACCAGCCTGTCGTTGCCTCTTGTCCGTCCAGCCCCCCAGTTTCAGCCAATAAAAAAACCCCGCTACAATTAGCCGCAACTACTGTTCCTTGTTCTACTCTGCGCTGCAACCAGTGAATTTCTTTGTCGAGAAGTTTGAGGTTTTTAAGTAGCGATTTTGCATCCATGTGATGAATACCCGGCACTACAATTAAGTCCGCCTGAGGAGCATCTTCTAAGGAAGAGTCCATCAGCAAGCGCATGCCATTAGAGCAGGTGACAGGCTCGCCTGTGAGCGATGCCAACTGACAATGGTATAGATCGCTATCTTCTCCGCGCTGTTGCTTCCAAATCGTATTGGTAACATTAAACACATCAAAGGGAGAACTCAGGCCAGAGGCCTGACATCCATCAAAGGCTAATCCGAGTATTTGGTACATATTGTCCTAATTCGCGCGCTAATTGGCTATTTTATGTCTCATTTTTGTCGCTAGTGATAGGTAGACTAACTCACGAATTATTTAAAATGAAGCCAAAGGTGATCATAAATGAGCCAATTACCCATCAGTCGCTACCCTGTTCCCGATCTGGATTCTTTACCCGAAGATATTCTTTCTCGCATTCTGGAAGTGCAGGAAAAAGCACGTTTTATCCCCAACGTTTTTTTAACCCTGGCCCATCGGCCCGCCGAGTTCAGAGCCTTCTTTATTTACCACGACGCCATTATGGAGCGCGAAGGCAGCACCCTCAGCCCGGCTGAAAAAGAGATGATTATCGTTGCAACCAGTGCTGCCAACGGTTGTCAGTACTGCGTGGTAGCGCATGGCGCTCTGCTTCGCGTTTTCGCTAAAGCGCCAATGCTAGCTGACCAGATAGCCATTAACTATCTTCATGCGCCTATCAGCGAAAAACAAAAAGCGATGTTGACCTTTGCTTTGAAACTCTCACGCTCTCCTGAACTAGTAGCAAGCGAAGATTATGATCTGCTCAAAACTCACGGCTATGACGACGAGGATATTTTAGATATTGCAGGTATCACTGCTTTCTTCGGGTTATCCAACAGGATGGCTATCGTTACGAACATGCAGGCCAACAATGAATTTTACACAATGGCGCGCGAGCCCAGATCTTAGTCTGTTGTTCTGAAAAAACACACGGACGTGTTAATAGGGCCTTTAGTGTATTTCCTGAGTTATAGCGGAAAGCTTTCAAATAACAAAATATTTAGACTTTGACGTATTCACTTTTCTGGCGCTTGCAGCTTTTTTATATAAGCCTTCTGCGAAGCCAGATTTAACTGGTCAACCTGCGCCTGGATCTGCAGTCTTACGTTCGCTTTTGCCTCTGCTGAATAAAGACTATAAAGGACATAATTCACACCCAGCGACAAAATAAACAACAGTGCGATAACAATAACCGCATCCAGATTCAGTTCAAACTTTTTCAACTCTGCACTCCTCAAAAGCTCACTCTATCGATTTCTGTCAAAACAGTAACACAAGGATGATTACTGAAGATACAAGCCCAAACACTATCTGTTTTACTTTCTATACCGGGCTGGACTGAGACCAAATTTTTCCCTGAACATATAGATAAAAGGGGAACTATAACCAGGCATTTCCTGATAACCCATCAAAACCGATGAGCCGATTAACCTTCAGCTACGGTATCGCTCAGGTCATCCCTCCCGCTATCGTGGGCTATATGGCGGAGTACTACGGTACCTTTAATAACGGCCTGATGCTGACGCTGGTAATAATGCTAACCGGCAGTATTGCCTTAATCGTCGCCCAACGTATTCAATGCCACGCAGGGCTAACCTCTGCATCGTTAAGCAATCAAACGTAACAACTAAAGCACTTAACATCCGAGAATAAAATCACTAAATAAATTGACTCTGACCCTATTTATTCCCATGTTTAATGAATCGTAGCGAAATAACTGATCACTTAGGAGCCTGTTATGGCCACAGATGTCGAGATCGCTCTACAATTCAGCCCCCTGCCTATCACCGAAATCAGTGAAAAGCTGGGTATCAATAGTGACCACCTTCACCCTTATGGCCGTGATATCGCCAAGGTAGATCTCAAGGCACTAACAGACAGTAATAGAACTCCTGGCAGGCTGATTCTGGTTTCAGCCACAACACCCACACCCTCCGGGGAGGGTAAAACCACCACGACTATCGGCCTGGCCCAGGCATTTTCACAGTTGAACGAATCAGTATGTATGGCACTACGCGAGCCTTCTCTCGGGCCTTGTTTAGGTATGAAAGGGGGTGCGACTGGCGGGGGCTATAGTCAGATAATGCCCGCCGACCGGATCAATCTTCACTTTACGGGTGACTTTCATGCCATCACCAGTGCTAACAATCTGGTATCCGCCGCCATCGATAATCACATCTATCAAGGCAATGACCTGGGTATCGATCCTCGGCAGATAGTCTGGCGCCGGGTGATGGACATGAACGACCGCAGCCTGCGTAAAATTGTTCTGGGACTCGGCGGGAAAATGCAGGGAATTCCGCGGGAAGGAGGCTTCGATATTACCGCCGCCTCTGAAGTCATGGCGATGCTCTGCCTTGCCGAAGATGCTGAGGACTTGAAGCGGCGCCTTGATCGCACGCTAATCGGCTATACCTACGCAAGTGAACCCGTCTATGCTGCTCAGCTCAAAATTACCGGTGCGATGATGGCACTATTGCGAGATGCGCTGCAGCCTAACCTGGTACAAAGCTTTGAAGGCACGCCAGCCTTTGTTCATGGAGGCCCTTTCGCCAATATCGCTCATGGCTGTAACAGCGTTATCGCCACCCGAATGGCGATGCAATACGCTGACTGGGCAATCACTGAAGCCGGTTTCGGCTTTGATTTGGGTGCCGAGAAGTTCTTCGATATCAAATGCCGCACCGCTAACCTGGACCCTGATGCAGTGGTGCTGGTCACCACCGTACGGGCGTTGAAAATGCACGGCGGTAAATTGAAAAACAATTTAGAAACAGAAGATCTTGTAGCGGTACAACAAGGGCTGGGGAATCTGGATAAACACATAGAGAGTGTTGCGATTTTTAATAAACAACCCGTCGTAGCACTGAATCGGTTTGCCACCGATACCGATGCTGAAATAGCGATCATTCGAGAACGTTGCGCGGCGCATGATGTCGCCTTTGCGGAAACAACCCACCATGCCGACGGTGGTAAAGGGGCCATTGAACTAGCCAAAGCAGTCATCAGTTCAGTTAAACTGAATAAACCTTTTAAACCTCTCTATAGCCTGGATTTAACGGTATTGGAGAAGGTCCGGGCAGTCTGCAAATCAATGTATGGAGCAGACGATGTAGCATTTACAAAAGATGCAGAGAAAGATCTCAAGCTAGTCCAGCAACTGGGGCTGGCCCATCTGCCTGTGTGTATCGCTAAAGCCCCCAGCTCACTGTCAGATGACCCGGAACTTCATGGCAGACCCCGGGACTTTGAAGTCACCGTCCGGGCAATTCAGATAAATGCCGGCGCCGGTTTTCTGGTCATTTTAACCGGCGACATCCTCCGTATGCCAGGGTTGCCAAAAGAACCGGCAGCCAATGCCATCCGGTTACTCAAAAGCGGTGTCATCGAGGGGCTCGAGTGACGACAAAGAGCGCTTCATTTTTCAATAGTCAAAATAACCAGCGATATTTATGCACGTTTTTCCTCACCCAGGCGAAGTCTACTGTAGAGATTCAACCCCAGGACGATACCGATCAGCATCGAGGTGACGGTGACAAAACCTGACGGAGAAAATACGGGCAGAGCTAGCAGTAACTGCGAATCGTTACCGCCCAATGCCAGGGCAGCACCCAGCCCCATCAAAATACCCGCCAACAAGTGAATTAACCAAATGTTCCAGCGTGGGAAGCTGAGGTCAAACTGTTTAATCCGCCATGCGGCTATGACCATACCGCCAAGCAAAGCGAATAATAGAAAGTATCTTGGCAATAGCGGCCATCGTGACGTCTCTCCGTGTAAAGCAGCAGCGCTAAGGTCATTTAGGAAACCACTGGGCGTCCAGCCGGGTTCATATAAAAAAAGAAAACTCGCCAGCAAGCCGATTCCCATCATGCTAAGCCAGAGAGTTTTACGTAACCTGTCACCCAATAAAGCCCAAACAGTGATGGATACCGACAACATAACCAGGAACCCATAGGTTGGGATTGAAGGTGCAGATAGCTCAGTAACGGCTGTATTTAGCTCTAAATTCGTCAATGTACACCAACCAATGACCCAGCCTGTCAGAGTCGCCAGCATCTGCAAATTACCTCGCGCAAGCTTACTCAGCGTCGATACACCACAGCCCTGATTAAACGCAGTACCCAAACCAAATAACAGACCACCCAGAGCAAACCAGCCATTGGCCTCATACATTTTAAACGGAGGCTCATTACCCATAAACAGAGCGGTTGGTGCGGCCACCCACACCCATACGCCTGACAAAAGAATCGCCAACATGAACACCGGATTGCCACCCAGCCACTCTTTGATACCCCGCACCATGCACAGTCCAGTGCTTTGAGCCAGATAGCCCAGCAGAGCAGCTAACATCAGCGCGCCAAGGAAGAGAGCCATTTTATGCTACCTTTAGAGATTAGTAAGGAACAGACTATTAATAATAGAAGCCCTATCTGATTTCTAACTGAAAGAAGGAGTAACCCAGCCTAAATTT
>JAIBCZ010000152.1 GCA_024679645.1 Amphritea sp. | reverse complement strand
TAATGGCCGTTTTGATGGAAATAAAGCCTATCTTTGTGGCCCTCCGCCGATGATTGATGCCGCTATTACTACACTGATGCAAGGCCGATTGTTTGAGCGTGATATCCATATGGAGCGTTTCGTTACTGCTGCTGATGGTGCAGAAGAGCAGAATAGGTCGGCACTGTTTAAAAAGATATAGCGCTTTAAAGAAATTGCCACGCTGATATTTCTAGCTGGGCATCGTTCAATATTAATAATAAAAGCCGCAATTGCGGCTTTTATTATTTCTTAGCCAGATAGTTTATCAATCCGTCGGTAAAGGTTTTAACCTTGGTTGAAAGATGTTGTCGGTGTGGATAGATAATATTGACCGGTATGGCTCGTTGCGAGTGCTCTTCGAATAATGGGATAAGCTCTCCTTGTGCAATCAGACTCTGTATGGCAAAGTCAGGACAATTAGCAATCACTGTTCCGGTCCGGGCCATGTTGGCTGCTGCCAGTGCACTGTTTACTCTGGTGACGAAGCGGGGTTTTATCTCAACCTGCTTATTGCCTCTCTGAAAGCTCCAACTCGCTCCTTCTCGAAGATTGCTGTCAAAAACACAGGGCAACTCTGATAGCTGTTCAAGTTGTTCTGGCCTGCCAAATCGTTCGAGAAACTCAGTTGTGGCACAAAGGATCATTTTGCGGTCACCGGTTGAGCGGGCGATCAGGCTGGAATCTTCCAGGTTACCTACACGAATGCCCATATCAAAACCTTCGCCTATCAGATCGACATAACGGTCACTCAGCATCAGGTCGATATTCAGTTCTGGGTTCTCTGCAGTCATTTTGGCGATAAAGGGCATTAAAACCAGTTCGCCGAAAGTAGTGGGTGCTGTAACTCTTAACCGCCCTACCAACGATTGGTTTTTATAGAGCAGGTCCGCTTCAAGGGTCGCGACATCATCCAGGATTTTTTTCGCCTGTTCATAATAACTACGGCCTTCCGGTGTCAGGGTCATGCTGCGGGTTGAACGGGTGATCAGGCGGATTTTTAACCAGCTTTCCAATTGGGATACATGGGTGCTGATCAGGGCTTTAGTTTTCCCCAGCTGTCGTGCTCCAGAGGTAAAACTGCCTTGTTCCGCGACAGCAATAAAGGAGGCCATCAGATTAAGCTTATCCATAATTGTTCAAAAACCCTAAACAATAAGTCAATTAAATGGATTATTGTTTGTTTTTACTGTTTGGTCAAAAATTATCCTCATCAACACGAACATATTTATGAGGATAAAAAGATGAGCACACAACCACTTTACGCCGCTACCGTATTACGAATCGCTCTGGGTGCTATGTACCTGGCCCATGGTCTGTTAAAGCTGTTGGTATTTACACCTGAAGGTACTGCGGGATTCTTCTCCTCGCTTGGGCTGCCGGGCTTCTTTGGTCCATTGACAATGGGCGTTGAAATAATTGGAGGTATTGCTCTGATCCTCGGTATTTATGCTCGTTGGGTTGCAGTTGCTTTGATTCCGGTTTTGCTGGGTGCCTGGATTCTGGTTCACGGAGCAAATGGCTGGGGCTACGCAAGCGAAGGTGGTGGCTGGGAATATATTGCCTTCCTGATCGCAGCATCGGTAGCACAGTTCTTCCTGGGTAACGGTAGCTTTGCTCTGCTGCGTGACCGCACTGAAGCGGCAACTGCCTGAATTTAATATCTGGCCCGATTCTCTGATCGGGCCTGCAGGTTTGGAGAAAGATTATGTTGGTCAATGGTGTTTGGCAGAGTAAATGGGATCCGGTGCAGAAAAAAGATGAGCAGGGGCGTTTTATTCGTCAGACCAGTTCCTTCAGAGACACAGTTCCATCTGATCGGGTTAACGCAGTAAAGCATCGGGATGTTGAGTCTTTAGGGGTTAAGCTTTATGTTGCCCTGATCTGTCCCTGGGCAACCCGAACCCTGATCGCACGTTCATTGTTTGGGCTGGAGGAGCTGATACCGGTGAGTATTGTTGAGCCACAGCTGAGTGATTTTGGTTGGAAGTTTGGTGCATTCCCTGGCAGTACACCCGCTGTCGATGAGCAGGTTGAGTTTATCCATCAGCTCTATACCGCATCAGATGCAGAGTTTACCGGTCGGGCAACAGTACCTGTGTTATGGGATTCAATTAATGGCCAGATAATTAATAATGAGTCAGCGGATATTCTGCGGATCTTTAACTCTGATCTACGCCCGATTCATAACTCTGAGATTGATCTATATCCTGAAGCCCAGCAGACCAAAATCGATCAGTTTAATGAGCGAATCTACAATAGCCTTAATAATGGCGTATACCGGGCTGGTTTTGCGTCCAGTCAGGAAGCCTATGAAGAGGCTTACATGGATGTATTCAATACTCTTGACTGGCTGGAGAGCCACTTAGAAGGCCGTCGCTTTGTTGTTGGCGATCAGCTGACCGAGGTGGATATTCGCCTGTTTGTAACCCTGGTCCGTTTTGATCCGGCCTACTTTAGTCTGTTTAAAACCAGTCGTCAGCGGATAGCTGATTACCCAAAACTGTCAGCATACCTGGATCGATTACTGCAAATCCCTGCCTTTGCTAAGAATACCTCTGTGAGTCATATTAAGGCAGGCTATTACTCCATAGCGGCGCTCAACCCCAACGGTATTGTTCCGGCAGGGCCAGAGTTGTCCTGGTATCGCTATCTTAAGGAGTTCAACTGATGCCTGCTAAAGCCCCGGTAATGTTTATCAGCCATGGTTCGCCTATGTGGGCCATGGATCCCGGTGTGGCGGGTAAAAATCTGGGTCGGCTTACAGAGCGGTTCAGCGGTTTGCGCGCTGTGTTGATTATCTCGCCCCACTGGGCGACCCGGGGATTGCAACTGACTGCTGCAGATCAACTGGACACTATCCATGATTTCGGTGGTTTTCCCGAACCGTTATATCGACTCCGGTACCCGGCAAAGGGATACTCTCAGTTGGCCGAAGAGATAGCCGCTTCTCTGCAAAAAACTGAATTCAGCGTAGGCCTGAATGATAGCAGGGGACTGGATCATGGTGCCTGGGTACCCTTAATGCACCTGATACCCAATGCAGATATACCGGTGCTCCAGTTATCACTGGATATGACATTGAGCTCTGGAAGCTTATTAGAACTTGGAAGAGCGTTAAGTGAGCTTCGTAATCAGGGTGTCGGCATTATTGCCAGTGGTGGCATCACCCATAACCTGTTTGATATGCGGCCTGAACCAAGCCCTCCTGTTGCTTATGCTAGCCGGTTTCAGAACTGGATTCGTGAGCAGGTTGTTGCCCGGAATATTGAATCCTTAAGTAATCCTGAAAAGCTAAATTCAGACTATAAAAGAGCGCATCCAACCGCTGAGCATTTTCTGCCCCTGTTAGTGGCTATGGGAGCCAGTAACTGGCATGACGCATTAGAGGTGCTCAAAAGCCCGATCCAGTATGGCGTGCTTTCGATGGAATCCTATCTCTGGCAGGCAGATTAAAGTGTCAGAAATGAGTGATGAAATCATTAATCATATTGCTGAAATGATTAATTAATGAATCAAAAGCCCGGCCGGCAGGTTGGGCTTTTTTATGTCTGATAGGTATGAATTTAATTTTAATTTTTATTAAAAACAACTGGTTATAGGTTGTTTAATTGTTTTTTTTAAATGCTGGCACAGTGGTTGCTCAATACCTACTGAAATAAAACGGAATACATATTTGTGGAGAGTCTATATGTCAGACCAGTCGATTCATCAGATCAGGGTTCTCAACCGGGATCAGAGTTTCGAGTGTGCAGAAGATCAGGTGTTGCTGGTGGGTATGGAACGGCACAACGCTGCAGCGATCAGTGTAGGTTGTCGGGGTGGCGGCTGTGGCGTTTGTAGAATTCGTATTCTCGCTGGGGAATATGAAACTAAGCGGATGAGCAAAGCCCATATCTCAGACGCAGAACAACAGCGTGGCTATGCGCTGGCTTGTCGGGTCTTTCCCCGCACGGATCTTGAAATCGAGTCAGATCATTATCAGGCTCCGGAATCTTCATATCAGCAGGCTGCTGTAGCGCAGCCTACGGTTAAATAATAAAAGTAAAAATACTGAGGAAAAGATCATGAGAAAAGGTGTAATGCGTCCCGGTCATATCCAGATTCGGGTATTGGATGTTGAAGAAGCGCTTAAACATTATCGTGACTTAATCGGTCTGATCGAAGTTGAACGTGACGCTCAGGGCCGGGTATACCTAAAAGGCTGGACTGAAGTCGATAAGTTTTCGGTTGTGTTGCGTGAAGCAGATGAGCCGGGTATGGATTTCGTTGGTTACAAAGTGCTGGATAACCAGACCCTGGAAAAGCTACAGGGTGAACTGGTTGAGCATGGCTGTAACGTAGAAGAGATCCCCGCAGGTGAGTTGAATGGCTGCGGCCGCCGTATCCGTTTTGATTCGCCTACCGGGCACATGTTCGAAATATATGCAGAGAAGGAACAGACCGGTAAGTGGGGAGTGGGAAATGTAAATCCTGAAGCCTGGCCTCGTGGTCTGAAAGGTATGAAGGCAACCCGTTTTGATCATTGCCTGCTTTACGGACCAAATATCAAAGGCACACTGGACCTGTTCCGGGATGTGCTGGGTTTTGAATTGGCAGAGCAGGTGATTGATCCTGAAGGTACCCGTATTGCTCAGTTCCTGACAGTAGGTATGAAAGCGCATGATGTTGCTTTTATCGATCATCCAGAGCCGGGTAAATTTCACCACGCGTCATTTATATTGGATACCTGGGAAGATGTGCTCCGCGCTGCTGACCTCATCTCAATGGAAGATGTTTCTCTGGATATTGGACCGACCCGTCATGGCCTGACCCACGGTAAGACTATCTATTTCTTCGATCCTTCGGGTAATCGTTCAGAGGTGTTCTGTGATGGTGACTATCACTATCCGGATCACGAGCCGGTGACCTGGAAAGCTGAACAGCTGGGCAAGGCTATTTTCTATCATGACCGGGTACTGAACGACCGATTCCTGACGGTTCTGACCTGATCGTAGATTGCTTCACCGCGTTGCTACTGAAGCGCAGTAGTGACGCACCATTAATAGCAGCTTTTTTGGTTGGTTCTATGGGCTGTTGCCTGTTGGTGACCGGGGGCTGAAATGGATGGCCACAGGCTAGTGAGAATTAAAGATGAATGAATTCAAAAATTTTATAAACGGTGAGTTTGTTACCACTGAAAGCGGCAAGACTTTTGAAAACCGTAACCCGGTAGATAACAGTCTGATTGGCATGGTTCATGAAGCTGGCAAGCCGGAAGTGGATGCCGCAGTGCAGGCAGCGAAAGTCGCCATGAAAGGTCCCTGGGGCACGATGACTCAGGCGCAGCGTATCGAGATGCTGAATCGTGTAGCGGATCGTATTAATGAGCGCTTTGATGAGTTCCTCGATGCGGAGTGCAAGGATACTGGCAAGCCTCGTAAAGTTGCTTCTCATATTGATATTCCGCGCGGCGCGGCAAACTTCAAAGCGTTTTCTGAGACGCTGGCTAACCATCCTACCGAAGCTTTTAAGCTGGATACGCCCGATGGTAAAGGGGCACTGAATTATGGCCATCGAAAGCCTAAGGGCGTGATTGCGGTTATCAGTCCCTGGAATCT
>JAIBCZ010000244.1 GCA_024679645.1 Amphritea sp. | reverse complement strand
CTTACGAAAAGTATCGAAGTTTTCAAACACTGATTTGACTAACTGATAGACAACCTCTTCCGAGGTATCAACGGAAGACACTAAAACACTCTCCACACCAAAACTGCTTACGTTCTTATCATTTCCGCGATACATACCGCCTGGTATCATCTGGACCTTATAATAGCTATTTTCCTTCACTAACTTATCGATTGTAGGGCCACTTACATCAACCAACACACTGTCACATGACGTGGTCGCTTCTTTAATGGCGCCACTTGGGTGACCAATCATATAGATCATGGCATCAATTTCATTACCACACAGAGCGCTTGCCTGCTCAGACGCCTTCAATTCTGCAGTTTGTGAAAAAGTTTTTTTACTCCAGCCTTTAGCTCTCATAAGCGTTTCCATAGTGCCCCGCTGCCCGGAGCCCTCAACACCAATGTTAACCCGCTTCCCTTTTAGATCATCAATAGTTTTGATACCGCTGTCTGCACGCGCGACAACAGTAAAGGGTTCCGAATGAATTGCAAAAACAACCCTAAGATCATGGTTTGCGCCATCTGCGGAAAACTTACTACTACCTGCATAAGCATGGTATAGCCAATCTGACTGAGTAATACCGAAATTCAAATCCTGTTTTCTAAGCAGCTCCAAATTCGCAACAGAGCCTGCTGTGCTTTCTGTTGAACAGCGAATACCGTGCTCACGTCGGGATTTATTTACCAAACGACAAATCGCGCCTCCCGTTGGGTAATAAACACCTGTCACTCCACCCGTGCCGATAGACACAACCTCTGTTATCGGGTCAGCTGCTAATGCGCCCATCGAAGCAACACCTACGCCAATAGACATTATTAACGAGATGATTGTGTTACGAATAGCCATACTCCACTCCTTTGAATATCAAAAAAACAATTTTATTCACTAGCTGAGACTAGAGCGCATCAGCAGGACACGCTTATAACCGTGCATACTGATACCATAATACTTGCAGGATCAGCAACTTACACATTATTTTTCTATACAGTCGCAAAGGATTTATACCCTAACAGGGCTACTGTTTTCATGTATCCACTTTTAAAAAGGTTTAACAGCCCTACAAGAGTAGATATTCCTGTATTCATTCACACAGCAATCGCCATCCGCGCATATACAACTTAATATAAGTTGCCTTAAACTCTTAAGCACATACTATTAAAGTTATTCACAGCTTTGGGGCGCCGCTATGTATAACCTTCCTGAATTAGAAAAAAGCACCAATATCAAAGCGATTGCAGTAATGACCAGTGGTGGTGATTCACCCGGTATGAATCCGGCCATCAGGGCCATCACTCGTGCTGCTTTGAATCAGGGACTACGGGTCTTTGGTATCAACCGAGGTTATAGCGGACTTATTATTGGCGATATTTTCGAGCTTAAAAGCACCCGTGTCACTAATATCATTCAACGGGGCGGCACCATTCTCAAGAGTGATCGCTGTCCCGCTTTTAAAGATCCGGTAGTACGTAATCAGGCAGCCGAGATTCTAAAAAAACATAAGATCGATGGTTTAATCGTGATTGGTGGAGATGGCTCACTAACCGGAGCGCATTATTTTACCCATGAAACAGGTATTCCGGTCATCGGCTTACCTGGCACCATAGACAACGATATATATGGTACCGACGATTCGATTGGCTTTGATACCGTTCTCAATACAGCGCTGGACGCCATCGACAGAATTCGTGATACCGCCGTTTCCCATGAACGGATATTTTTGGTTGAAGTAATGGGACGAAACTCTGGCCATATTGCATCTCAAGTTGGCATTGCGAGCGGTGCCGAGATGATTATTGTCCCTGAAGTCGATTTTAAACTTGAAACCCTTTGCTTTTCTCTTGCCAGTCATCGCGCTCAAAGCAAAGGGGGCAGCGGTATCATCGTCGTTGCAGAAGGGCCTGCGCCTGGACTGACTTACCGATTAGCCAAGCAACTTGAAAGCCATGGAGAAAAGCCCGGCGTATCTATTCTGGGCTATATACAACGGGGCGGCCGCCCTACCGGCCATGACAGGGTATTGGCGTCATGCCTCGGAGCATCTGCAGTGACCTACCTTTTGGCTGGCTTCACCGACATAATGGTTGGTGTTATTAATAGCCAAATTACAACCACACCGCTGCAGGATATTGTAGAGAAGAAAAAACCTCTCAACCCCGACCTTGTTGAACTAGCCCAGCTATTACATAAATAAGCTTTGAATTCAAAGCTGACACTGAAAGTCAGCGGGTAATCGTTCAATAAAAGCCTTAATTAAATCAGGCAGTAACTGCTCTGCACTGACACCAGAGAGGCCTTGCGCATCACTATTTAGCCCCTGTAGTGATGCTCCGGGTTCCGGGCTCCCCACGACAATCGAGCTGAGCTCATTCCAGTCACAAGGATAGAGATGAAGGCCGCTCACTAATGCTACACCTTTGCGTTTACGGATCTGAGCTAAACCCACCAGTTTTCGCCCATCCTCGCTAACAATTTCGCCATGGGAGAGCGATGCATAGCAAGCCCACTTCAGGTTTTCTTCCTGACTAATCAACTTAGACTGTTCGATCAGCTGTAGATCAACTCCTTTACAAGGAATCCGGCAGGCCAGCAAAGCCCCCATCCAGATCTGTTCCAGCCAACTGAAAATTTCAATAATATTCTGAGTGGCTACCGGGTGATCGGGCGGGATAAAAACGGTCACACTAAACATCCAGGGACCTGCTAAGACAGCCCCACCACCTGAACGTCGCCGTAAAATAGGCAGGCCCGCTTCCTGTGATCGCTGAAGTTGATCTTCACTCGGCCGCTGTGAACAGCCCATGATGACCGCCGCCTGATCATATTGCCAAAATAGCACACTGGGCATTTCAACACCGGCTTCCAGAATATCGCTGATACGCTGCTGTTCATCTGGCATTGAGCCGACAATCAACGGCAGAGGCTTACTTACCATTATTTGCTCCTAGGTTAGAGACAGGAAGATTAACCTATCCCTCCATCCGGGAAAACTATTATCATGCGGTAGGCAAAAATCGGATCTTATGTGATGCAGTCAAACTTTATCGAAATTTATCACGCTGAACTCAAGTTAAAGGGTTATCAATCAGACCCAACCCAGCTAGCACTAGCCACTGATCTCAACCCAGTATATCAGGCGTTACAAGGTGGAACCGCTCACCAAAGTGACACGTCTGGCATTTACATATGGGGGCCGGTTGGTCGGGGGAAAACCTTTTTAATGGATCTTTTGTTTTCCCGCTTACCCGACGAGATCAGCTTAAGGTTGCACTTTCACCGGTTTATGTCCGAGATCCACCAGCAGCTTCGTCAACGCCAAGGACAGCCAAACCCCATAGTATTAATCGCCGCTCAACTCGCCAAGCGCTATAAGCTAATTTGTTTTGATGAGTTCTTCCTCAATGATATCGCTGATGCAATGATTCTTGGCACACTGATTAAAGGGCTACTCAATCACGGAGTAATCCTAATCACTACCTCTAATCGTCCCCCTGAAGAACTCTGTAAAGACCCTTTATTCCAGGATCGGGTTAAACCGATTATCACAATGATCAATCAGCAAATGCAGATATTCAATCTGTCGGGGAATACCGATCACAGGTTACGCAGCCTGACTCCTTCTCCCTGTATTTTTTATGAGGACGAGAAACTTACTCACTATTATCAAGCGATCAGTAAT